>JANYJN010000181.1 GCA_025358475.1 Candidatus Solibacter sp. | reverse complement strand
TCGGAGAGGTGCGAGATGCCGGTGAAGCCGGCGGGGAAAGCGGCAAAAGGTTCGCGAATCTTCCGGTGGGTGGGCTGAGGCCAATGAAGCGCGTCAGGCTCGCAGATTCACGCTGACAATGGCAAGCATACTCGCAAGTATCGATTCGCCAGAGCAGGTACGGAAGCTCTCCCTTTCGGAACTCGAACAACTGGCCGCGGAAATACGCGAACGGTTGATCACCGTCCTTTCCAACAACGGCGGCCATCTTGGTCCGAATCTGGGCGTGGTGGAACTCACCATCGCGCTGCACTACGTCTTCCACACCCCGAGCGACAGCTTCCTGTTCGACGTGAGCCACCAGGCCTATGTGCACAAGCTGCTGACGGGGCGCCAGGACCGGTTCGACACCATACGCACTCCGGGCGGGCTGAACGGGTTCATGCTGCGCACGGAGAGTCCGCACGATTGTTACGGCGCGGGGCACGCCGGCACGGCGCTCTCGGCGGCGCTCGGCATGGCCGTCGCCCGCGACAAGACGGGCGGCAAGGAACACGTGGTCGCGGTGGCTGGAGACGCGGCCTTCACCTGTGGGATCACGTACGAGGCGCTGAATAATATCGCCCACCACACCAAGCGGCTGATTGTGGTCCTGAACGATAACGAGTGGTCCATCGACAAGAACGTCGGCGCAATTGCCACCTACCTCCATAAGATCGTCACCAGCCCGCGGTTCGCTTATCTGCATGAGAGCGCCGCAAAACTGGTCGAGAAGGTGGGCGGCGCCTCGGCCCTGCGCATGGCGCGCAAAGCCGAAGAGGTTGCCAAGGGAATGTTCTGGCCCAGCGTCATTTTCGAGGAGCTTGGGCTGACGTACTTTGGCCCCATCGACGGGCACGACACCGCCACCCTGATCAAAACCTTCGAATTCCTCAAGAAGCAGGACCGTCCCGTGCTGCTGCATGTGCTCACCCAGAAGGGCAAAGGCTTCGAGCCGGCCATGCAAAAGCAGAAGAAGTTTCATGGGCTTGGTCCCTACGATCCCGAGACCGGGGAGACGCAGCCCCTGGGCCGCCGCACGTACTCCGAGGTGTTCGCCGATACCATGGTGAAGCTGGCCGATTTCGATCCGAAGGTGGTGGCCATCACCGCCGCCATGCCCAACGGCACCGGCCTCGACCGCTTCCAGGTACATCACCCGGACAAGTATTTCGATGTGGGGATTGCCGAGGAGCATGCCGTGGTGTTCGCCGCCGGGCTGGCCGCCAAGGGTTTCAAACCGTTCTGCGCCATCTACTCCACGTTTCTACAGCGCGCCTTCGACCCCATCGTCCATGATGTCTGCCTGCAAAATCTGCCGGTGGTTTTCTGTATGGATCGGGGAAGCCTCTCCGCCGACGACGGCCCCACGCATCACGGTCTTTTCGACATCAGTTATCTGCGCGCCATCCCCAACCTGGTGCACATGGTTCCGAAAGACGAAGACGAGCTGGCCGACATGCTGTTCACTGCCATGCAGTGGAACGGACCCATCGCGGTGCGTTATCCGCGCGGCCTGGGACCGGGCACACCGGTGAAAGACGTTCCCCGCGCCATCCCGGTCGGCAAAGCCGAACTGCTGCAGCACAGCGACCATGACCGCGTGGCCATTTTCGCGCTGGGCGCGCTGGTACCCATGGCCGAAGAGATCGCCCGCAAGTTGGAGGGCGAAGGAGTCGCCGCGGCGGTTATCAACGCCCGCTTCGCCAAGCCGATCGATGTCGAGATGCTGGAGTTCTTCGCGGGCACGGTAGAGGTAATCCTGACGCTCGAAGACCACGTTCTCCGGGGTGGCTTCGGCAGCGCCGTGCTGGAGGAACTGAACATCCTGGGGCTGAACACTCCGGTAGTGCGCATCGGCTGGCCGGACCGCTTCATCGAGCATGGAAAGCTGGATGCCCTGCGCGCGAAATATGGAATCACGCCGGACGCCGCCATCGAAAAACTCCGCCCCTATCTGAAAGTCCGCCAACCGCAGCCGGTGTAGGCCGCATCTATCCCGTCGATATAGCCTGCAAGCGGTAGCCCCGCCAGCCGCCGAACCCGGTGATTTCGAATTGGATGAATCGCGCCCGGTCCGCTATATTTCTCATTGCGCCCTTCGCCCTCCTCTCCCATCCGGATGCCTTTATGGCGCCATCGTGGCATCTGGTTCGGCGTCACCGTGGCACCCGGATACGCGGATGGCCCGGAAGCGCGCCGCGTGTGGGAACCCGATCGGAGCCGCGGCCGTTCAGAAGCTGCGAAAGGTGGGGCAGGCGCTTTCGCTTTCGCCTGCCAATTGCGCTTCCGTGCGCATTGTTCGCAGCTTCTCAGGGAGCGTTCTTGTCATGCCTCTCACCCCAGCACGCGCTCCACTTTGCGTCCGTACCACCACAGCGAGAGTGCCCATGCCGCCAGGGCCGGCGCCAGAAACCAGGCGCTGGTGGAGAAGATGCCGGAGGCCGTCATGGCGAGGGCGATCAACTGAATCGCGCCGTTGCCGAGCGCGCCGCCGGTGGAAAACCGCCAGCGCGTCTGCGGCCGCGGATGCTCTACCGCCGGCGCGTGTCCCACCGCCAGCGTGACCAGCGCCGCGCCGATCCCGGGGAGCACGGCCTCGGGCAGCGTCAACGGGATCACCACGGCCAGAAACGCTGCGTCCTTGGCCAGCAACAGGTGCCACCCGCGCACCGGCAGCAAGCGGTAGCGCGAGAGGCCGCCTTCGCCATCCAGCCCGAACAGACACTGCGCGTAGCTCGACATGGCTCCGACCACAAGCACTGTCATCGCCAGGAACGCCTCGGGCGGCAACGCCGGCCCGAAGACGCGATAGGCCAGCACCGCCAGGCTCAGAATCAGCGCGCAATAAAAATCCAGGGTGGAGAGGATCTCGCGCAGATTCTTGCGCACCAGTTGATTCAGGGGCCCGGGAAAATGCGGCACGCGCCGCCACATGCCCTTGCCGCTCGGCAACGGCAGCGCCGAAATGAGGAACGCCGAGGCGAACAGCCCCGCGACGGCCGCCCACATTCCTACCGTCAGGACGCGTCCCGCGCCCCACACCGCGAGGCCGGCGAGCCCCCAGGTCAGCGGATTGATCCACGGGCTGACCAGGCGCAGAATCCAGCGCTCTCGCCGGTCCAGCGGCCACAGCGCCAGACGCGAAGGCGGGATCTTGCGCAGCGGATCCGTGCTGAGCGGAAACAGCACCACCAGCCCCATGATCAGGTACACAAAGGTTCCCGCCTGGCGCAGCAGAAACGCCGTGATCAGAAAGAAATTGTTGCCCGCCAGCGATTGCACCGCAGTCCAATCCCGGCGGTACGCCAGGCCGAGCGCCCTCAGGATCGCGATGGACCGAGCCATTCCAACTCCTCCACAACCGGCGTCTCCACCAGATCGAAATAGTGGTCTTCGAGCGATTGCGGCAATTCGCCGACCGCCGAATCCCACACTTTGGCGCCTTTGCGGATCATCACGATCTGGTGCGCGATGCGTTCCACCATGGAGAGGATGTGCGAGGTGAGAAAGACCGTCACGCCGTGGCGCGCCACGGATTCCAGCAGGTCGCGCATGATCTTGGCGGTCACCGGATCGATGGCCTCGAACGGTTCGTCGAGGAACAGGACCTGGGGATTGGGCAGCAGCGCCATGGCGAACGCCGTCTTCTTGCGCATGCCATGGGAGCAGGCAGCTGCGAAGGTGCGCCGCCCGTGCTCCAGGCTTAGTGCGTGCAGCAATTGCGCGGTGCGCGCGAGCGTCTCGTGGCGGGGCACGCCGTAGATGTCGCCGGTGAGTAGCAGGTGCTCTTCCACTGTCAGATCGTCGAACAAGCCGAGATCCTCGGGCAGCACTCCGATGCGGCGCTTCAACTCCAGCGGACTGGCCGCGGCGTTGAGGCCACACACGGTGACCTCGCCCGAGGAAGGCGCTAGCAGACCGGTCATCATTTTAACGGTGGTCGATTTACCCGCCCCGTTCGGTCCCAGGAAGGCGCAGATGGCCCCGGCCGCCACTTCCAGGTTAAGCCCGTCCACGGCGGTGAATTCCCCGAAGCGGCGCGTCAAATTGCGGCAAGAAATCATATCGTCTATTGTGACGGCTGCGGCCACAAAACGCGACGCCGGGATAGTAGGCTGGAAGAGGATGGCTAAGAAAACCGATTTAAACACCGCCGCGAGCCCCGCCGGCGATCACGAGATTCATCGCCGCCTGGCGGCCGATGTGCTCGCCGGCATGGAACGCTGGCATACCGAGAGCGACCAGCGGCGTGCCAAGCGCTACTACTTCGAATCGACGGGCAAAATCGAGGCGGACCAGAGCGAGATCAACGGCTTTCTTCAGTGGTACACCCACGATTTCCGCGATGCCGCCACGGGCCGCACCCTGGTCGAGCGCTATTTCGAAACCCACGGCGAGCAACTGCAGCCCCGTGAACGCGTACTGCTCGAAGCGATGCGCGATTCGTGGCCCGGGGTGTTCGAGGCCGAGACTATCGAGGTGGGCCGCGGCATGCACCTGCGCGATCTCGCCACCGGCGACGTCATCTTCGTGCACGACGTCACGGCGTCGCGCGAGCTGGTCCGCGGGGACTGCATCCTCAGCCGGATCGAGAAGGTCGACGGCAAGTTGATGTTCGTTTCCGATGGCTTCTCCGTGCCGCCCGCGATACGCGACGAATTCCTCAAACTCATCGACAAGGAAGCCGGCGCCTCGGGCCAAACACGGGCGGAATACGTGCGCCGCAGCGGCAACCTGCTGTACCGCAAGATCCGGAACCTGAGTGACAAATGGATCAAGAACCTCCAGATCGTCAATCGCGAAGGCGACGCTCTTGAGTTTTGCCACGCCGATTACAGCGTGCTAAATGAACCCACCCTGTTGGCCAAACTGCGTACGCTGGAGGAACTTCTGGAGGAATCGGGGAAGCCCGGCGAAGCCCACTTCGCGTGGCTCGAAGCCGCCAAGAGTGGCCCGCGCTCTGTATACGGCCACGTGCAGACCGGCGGCGGCCACCTGCGTCTGGAAGCGCAATCCCGCACGCGCCTGCAACTCGGCCGCGGATTGCTCGAAGCCCACGCGGGAAGCCTGCTGAAGCACCAGGGCGATGCGTGCCGGCCGCTAGACGAAATCAAGCGGCAAGCGGCCGTTCCGGGCGAATCGCCAGAGTGCGCCCGGCCGATCCCGTCGGAAATGGAACGTGAACTCATCCTCCGGATGAAGGCGGCACACTACGCCAAATGGCCCGACGATCCGCTCCCCGCGTTGGGCGGAAAAACCGCGCGCCAGGCCGTCAAGACCGAGTCCGGGCGGCAGGCCGTACGCGAGTTGATCCGCGACATGGAAGCCGGCGAGGCACGCGGGGCCAAGCAGGGCCAACCCGCCTTCGATTTCACCTGGCTGCGGGAGACGCTGGGGCTGGCCGACGCTACTCAAAGCAATTTCTAAAGGAGAGATCCGCTCCACGCGGGCTCGCCCGCTCAACGGTTAGCGGCGACCAGACTTCTGCACCATGGCGTTGATGATGTTGTCGTTCACGCCGGCTTCTTTCAACTGAATCAGGTCTTGGGTGCTTGTGTTGAAGTTAGTCATGGAGGTGCCGATCTTGCTTAGGATGATCTCTGAAGAGAGGCCGGCCTTTTGCATTTGGACGATGTCGGTGTTGGTAAGTACGGCACCGGGGGCGGCACTGCGATCCGTCGCACCGTCGGGGCCGGGGGTGGGGCCG
>JANYJN010000171.1 GCA_025358475.1 Candidatus Solibacter sp. | reverse complement strand
CGTGCTGGCCGTGCGCCTCGCGCCCGAAGACGAATCCTCGCGCTGGTATCCCGGCGCCGGCATCTACCGCAACGTGTGGCTGAACGTCACCGGAGCCGTGCGCGTCGCGCAGTGGGGCACCTATATCACCACGCCTTCCGTTAGCGACGCCAAGACGACGGTGGCCATCCGCACCGAGGTGGAGAACAAGGGCCTTGCCGAAGCGCGCGTCACGCTAGAGACCACCATCCTGGACGCGGCGGGCGAGCCGGTGGGCCGCATCGCCAACGACGTGACCATTCCAGCCGGCGGCAAGCAGGGCGTGGATGCGAAGATCGATATCGCCGGCGCGCATCGCTGGGATCTCGATACCCCGTACCTCTATAGCGCCGCCACCACCATCCGCCAAGGCGCCAGCCAGTCCGACCGTTACGTGACGGAGTTCGGCATCCGCACCATCGAATACTCCAGGGACAAGGGCTTCCTGCTCAATGGCCGGCCGCACCGCTTCAACGGCGTGTGCATGCACCACGATCTGGGAGCGCTGGGCGCCGCCATCAATCGCCGCGCGCTGGAGCGGCAGCTAGAGATCATGAAGTCGATGGGCGTGAACGCCATCCGCACCAGCCACAATCCGCCCGCACCGGAACTGCTCGAGCTGACGGACCGCATGGGGCTGCTGGTGATGGACGAGGCGTTCGACATGTGGGCGATCCCCAAAGTCCGCAACGGGCTTTCCAAATACTGGAAGGAATGGTACGAGGCCGACCTGCGCGAATTCATTCGCCGCGACCGCAATCACCCCAGCGTCGTGCTCTGGAGCATCGGCAACGAGATCCCCGAACAGGGCCGGGCCGATGGCGGCAGGCTGGCGCAGAAGCTCACCGGCATCGTCCACGAGGAGGACCGCACCCGTCCCACCACCGCCGGCTTCAACGACGACACCGGCGCCATTAAGAACGGGCTGGCCGACGCGGTGGATATTCCGGCCTTCAATTACAAGCCGACGAAGTACGCCCAGATTCTCAAGGATCATCCCAACTGGATCGTCTTCGCTTCCGAGACTGCCTCCGCCGTGAGTTCGCGCGGCGTCTATCACCTGCCCATCGAGAAGTACCAGAAGCACGCCTCGCTGCAACTCACCAGCTACGATGTGCTGGCGCCGCCATGGGCCTACATCCCCGATGTGGAGTTCGACGCGCAGGAGAAGAACCCCAGCATGCTGGGCGAGTTCGTCTGGACCGGCTTCGACTACCTGGGCGAACCCACCCCTTACTTCAATGGGCGCGGCAACAACGACGCCGACTGGCCGGCACGCAGTTCCTACTTCGGCATTGTGGACCTCGCCGGCTTTCCGAAGGATCGCTTCTACCTCTACCAGAGCCACTGGACCACCAAGCCGATGGTCCACCTGCTGCCGCACTGGAACTGGGCGGGGATGGAGGGCAAGCCGATTCCGGTGATGTGCTACACCAACGCCGAAGAGGTGGAACTGTTCCTGAACGGCAAATCGCTGGGGCGGAAGAAACGCTTCTCGGAGCCCGTGGAACTGCCCGTCGGCAACAACGCCGGCGCGAACGGAAAATTCCAATCCAAGTACCGCTTGATGTGGCAGGTGCCTTACGCACCGGGCGCGTTGAAAGCGGTAGCCTATCAGGGTGGTAAGAGCATCGTCACCACCGAAATCAAAACCGCCGGAGCGCCCGCGCGAGTGGTGCTGGTGCCGGACCGTGCGGCCATCGCCGCCGATGGCGACGACCTCTCGTTTGTCACCGTGCGCGTGGAGGACAAGGACGGCAACTTCTGCCCCATGGCCGACAATTTGGTGAAATTCGCGCTCGACGGTCCCGGCAAAATCGCCGGCGTGGACAACGGCAACGCGGCCACGGTAGAGCCCTTCCAGGCCGACCATCGGAAGGCGTTCAACGGACTGGCGCTGGTGATTGTGCGCAGCGAACGCGGCAAGGCGGGGCGCGTGAAGATCACCGCCACCGGCGAGGGCTTGCAGGCGGGGGAGACCACGGTCACCACGAAATAATCGGCTGGCAGTCGCGAAACGCGCCCGCAAGCGGGCGTTGGCAGGCTGAAGCCCGCCCCACCAATGAAAGCACCGGACTTTCCGTTGGTGGCGCAGGCGGTTTCGCCTGCGAACTGCCTACCGCCAATAGAGCCACCGAAGCCATGACCGTGAGTACCTACCGAGTCGAATTCGTGCCGGAATTGGCAGGATTTTTCCTCTGCGCTCTCCGCCGCCTCTGCGCGCCACCGAAGGAGGCATGAAGCCTGCCCCTTCGGCTGATCCTGTTTTTGGTTTTCTCTGCGCTTATCTCAGCGATCTCTGCGTCTCTGCGGTGAATAGGCTGCCTGTGTGGTTCCGCCTTCGCCGGGTTAGGGAGTGATTGCTTCTCACCCGCGCAGCGTCACTCGCGCGGGCGGGCCGGTGGAAGGTCAGGCGACATACGGTCAGCAGCAACTTGCCCTTGAACTTCTTTTCGAT
>JANYJN010000165.1 GCA_025358475.1 Candidatus Solibacter sp. | reverse complement strand
ACGGTGGAGCCGATGCGCGCCACCACGCCGCCGATCAACTCCGGGTCCACCGCAAAGCGCATGCGAATGCGCTTGCCGGTGACGTGTTCCAGTTGCGCGTTGATGGCGCCGCGCTGGCTTTCGTTGAGTTCGCGCGGCGAGGATACCTCGGCACGGGCGAAGCCCAGACGCTCATCCATAATCAAGTCGAAGCTGTGGAGGATGGCGCCGAGCAGGGCGATGCGCCGGTGATCGATCAGCACAAACAGAAAATTGCGCGCGATGGGGGAGAGCTCAAGCAGACCGGCGATGCGTCCCACGACGGCGCGTTTGCGGCTGAGGGGGACGGCGGGCGTGGTGAGCGCGTTTTCCAGTTCGCGGGAAGCGGCGAGGGCGCTTTCAAAGGAGCGCAACTGGCTCAGGGCGTCTTGGGGACTCACACCGCCGGCGGGGGCGGAGGTGACGTCGGCAAGCGCCTTGGCGTATCGCGTGGCTACGGCAGAGAGTGTCATTTCAATCTTACGGCTGCAGATTACGCACGAATCCTTGTACCAGCCCGTCTTCGGTATCGGGCGTCATGCGGGCGCGGACCTTCTGTTCGGCCAGTCCCATGGCAAGTTCGGCGGAATAGCGTTTCAAAGCCATGCGGGCGGCCTTGCCGGCGGAAGCGATTTCGCGTTCGGCGTGGGCCTGGATCTTGCCGATTTCGGCCACGGTGTGTTGCGCCATGCGGTCGGTCTCGGCGTGGGCCTCGGATTCGCTATGGCCGCGCAGGGCGGCAATATCTTCCTCCAGGTTGGCGAGGCGGCGATCCACGTCGGCGGCCTTGGCTTCGGCCTGCTCACGCTGGCGGAGGGATTCGTCCATGTCGTGGCGGATGCCGGCGGAGCGCGCGGCGAAAAACGGCCCGGCGTTCTTGCCGATGAAGTATCCCAACAGGCCGGCGAGCAGCAGGAAATTGGCCCACTTGAGTGCGAGCTCGTGCTTTTCGGCGAAACCTTGTTCCTTTTCGACGCCGGCTTTCTGCTGGCCGGCTTCGTGTTCCTGGGCCAAAGCCGGGCGGCAAGTGAAGGTGAGGCCAAGCGCCACGGTCACAATCGCGAGGCGTCTCATGCCGCGTTCCGCCGGAGGATGGTTTCCGCAATCTGGTCGGCGAGCGATTCGCTGTCCGCCGAAAGGCTGGTCTTGGCGGTTTCGACGTCGGCCGCCAGTTGGGTCTTGGCCAGTTTGACGGCGGCGCCGGCGCGGGTTCTGGCCTCGGCGACGGCGGCGGCTTCGCTCTCCTGAAGCTGTTTATGCAACTGCTCTTGCGCCTGGTACATGGCGGCCTTGGCGGCGCGCAGCTCGGTTTCGTACTGGGTGGTTTTGGCGGCCGCCTGTTGCAGGCTCTGCTCGGCCAGCTTACGCGCCCCCTGGGTGGCTTCATAACGCTGGTGCAGTACCTTTTCCAGTGGCTTGAAAAAGATGCTCTTCAAATAGAAGTGCAGCAAGATGACCAGCAGAAAGGTCGGCACTGCTCTCAGCAGTATCCCGCCCAAGGCGTGCAGCATGGAGTCCATGACTTTAAGTTAAGGAGAAACGCGTAGGAACTGTTTAGCAGCTTAGGGTAGCATCCTGTGAAAAGAGGCGTCAACCGCGATGAGGGGAGAAAATCGATAGACGGCAGTCACGGGGACAAACCGGGGCAGGTTTGCTCAGCTTCGAGACCGAGCACACCGGCGGAACCCCGGGTGGCTGGGGGGGGCCGGCCAGGGGAGTCCGAGCCGCGCTCGGATGCACAAGGCGGAGCCTTCCTCGGAAATAGACTCGCTCGCCGAAGGGAGCGATTTCCCGACGGGCCGGCGAGGGGCGGAGCCTTATGCCACTAGTTTCGGGGGGTGTCGCAGTTGCAGGCGGGGCAGCCGTTATCGAGGACGATCTTCCAGTTGCCATCAGGTTCGCGGCGCCAGACGGAATTGAAGGTGCCGGTCCGCTTGCCGGAGGGATCGCGCACGGGGCCGGACGAGATGGCGAGAGTGCCGGAATCGAGCACCTCGACGGTCTCGGGCGCCCAGGAGAACGGGGCTTGCGCGCCCTCGAAGAAAGCCTTCCAGCGCGCGGCGACTTGGGTGGCGCCACGCAAGGCGCGGTCGCCGGACATGAATACGGTTTCGGCGGCGAGGAATGAGGCGAACGCGGTGGGATTGCGATCGGCCATGGTTTTCGCGAAGGCGATTTCGGTTTGGCGCACCTGCTCTTTGAGCGCGGCGTTAGACTCGGCGCGGGCGGGAGCGACCATTGCGGCCATGAGAGATAATGCCGCACAAAGTATCCATCTGGTCATGACGCTGGTCATGATGGGATTGTACCTTTGCTAAGCTGGCAATGCTATGAAACATCAACCGCGGATTGCGGTCATCGGCAGCGCCAATATCGACCTGGTGACGTATACGGACCAGTTTCCGCGTCCGGGGGAGACCATCTTCGGGCGCGAGTTCAGCTTGGGATTCGGCGGCAAAGGCGCGAACCAGGCGGTGGCGGCGCGGTTGTGTGGCGCGGAAGTGGCGATGGTGGCGCGGGTGGGCGACGACCTGTTCGGGCCGGCGAACATCGCGAACTTCGCGGCGCGCG
>JANYJN010000163.1 GCA_025358475.1 Candidatus Solibacter sp. | reverse complement strand
TCCTGGGGTCATGACCTACCTGGGGAATCGCATGGCCTCTTCGGGTCGGGTGCAATTAAAAGGGGAAGTGCTTGAAAAAGTGGAGCCACCCGCCGGGATCGAACCGGCGACCTACTGATTACGAATCAGTCGCTCTACCAGCTGAGCTAGGGTGGCCTTCCGGGCAAAAACTGAAGTGGAGTACGCCCTTCGGCACACTCCTTTGCGATCATAACACATGGTGATCCACCACCACCTCGCCGCGCCGCTAGCCTTCGCGATCCTCGCCGCCTGCCGGGTTCCCGGCCCTCCGGCCGCCATCGATCCCGCTCTATCCGCGCGGGTGCCAGTGGCCACGGTCGCGCTCGCCGGGGTCGACCTGGATCGGCTCCGTGCGTCGCCTCTTTATGCCAAGCTCCCGCCTGCCGCGCTCGCGTACTTCGCGCCGTTCGCCCACACACACCGCGTCCTGATCGCCTCCACCGGCGTCGAACTCCTCACTATTGCCCACGGCGTGGTCCCCGGCGCCACCCAAATTGCGCCTGATATCGCGCTGTCGGGTGCGCCCAACCTCGTCGCCGCCGCCAGCGCCGCACACTCGCCCCCAGGCATCCTCGCGCCCGCCCAATCGGCAGCCGCCCGCCCCGTCTGGATCGCCGTTCGCGGCGGCGTGGCCCTTCCGCTAGAGGGCAACCTGGCGAATCTCAACAATCTGCTGCGCGGCACCGAGTTCGTCACGCTCGCCCTCAATCCTGGCGATCCCGCGGATCTCCGGCTGGTGGCGCGATGCCCAACACCGGAGGCGGCCCTGCGCTTCGAACAGAGCTTTCGCGCCATGGTCTCGCTAGCCGCCGCCACTAACACGCATCAGCCCGCGCTCGCCGGCGCGCTGCAATCCATCCGGATCGTCCGCGAGGAACGCGTGGTGCGTGTTTCGCTTTCCACCCCGCTGGACGCGCTAGTCAAATTGGTGTTCTGACGCCTGATCCAGTTCCATCCGAAAGCATACCCGCGGTGTCATGACACCGACTACAAGCGGTCGAATTCCGCCGTCGCCACGCATCGTAACGCCGCAAGGTCATGGCGCACGGTGTGCCAGACCAGGGCTTCGTCGACGGCTTCGTATTCGTGCCGGAAGATGTTACCCGCGGCGGCGATGGCCACCCAGTCGATTTCGGCGTGACGGCGTATCAACTCGTCCGGGAGCCGCCGTGACGCTTCGGACACAATCTCCAGAGCGCGCACAACGGCGTAAACCGTCTTTCGGTCGGCGCGGAAGGCCGGGAAGTCGAGTTGGGCAGTGAAGCCAGTGATCGCATCAATGTTGTCGATAATGTCACGCAGACGTTGAGCCGGGTTCTTAGAAGGCATGGATCGCGTCGCGCAAAATATTATCGCGGAGTAGGGGTTTGAGGGTCCTGCGGTTCACCACGTCGCCGGCACCAGCCAGCAGTTCGTTGATGTAGAGCTTCAGCCTGGCGTACTCAAAGATCCCCATGGACCGATCCGCGTCCAGGTCTACCAGCACATCGATATCGCTGTCTGCCGTGGCCTCTCTCCGCGCAACCGAACCGAACACCGCGGCGTGAGACACGCCGAGCAGCCGCAACTCGCTCTCGTGGGTGCGAAGAGTTTGCAGCACGTCGTTAAGGGCCGCAGGCATATCCCACGAGTCTACCAAACCGGAATGCCACACGCGGCGGAATCGCGCCACAGGATGCGGCGCGGCCTCCCTCCACGTGGGCCGGGGAGTTCGCTGCCAGCCGGAGTATAGGCAAGCGCTAGGAGCGCTCTCCGCTCCCTCCGCGCCACCCACCGGGCGTCAAGCCTGCCCCTTCCGTAAAGCTTGTTCGTAGCCTTCTCTGCACTCTATGCGCCTCTGCGATGAGGCCGTCTTCCTGTTTGGTTTCTGCTTCGCCGGGTTAGGGAGCAGCCCGCCCTAATCCAGTTTCTTCTGAAAGCGCATCGCGCTCAGGCTCAGCACCGTGATCCCGTATATCGTCAGGGCGGCCATCTGCGGCCACAGCACGTCCACCCCCGCGCCTTTCAAAAAGATCCCGCGCACAATCTCGATGAAGTACCGTACCGGGTTCAAATACGTCAGGTACTGCACCGCCACCGGCATGTTGCGGATGGGAAATGCGAAGCCACTCAACATGAACGCCGGCGTCGAAAAGAAAAAGCTCCCCAGCATCGCCTGTTGCTGCGTCTGCGAAATGGTGGAGAGGAACAGGCCCGCCCCCAGCGAAGTCATCAGGAACAGCACCGCGCAGAACAGCAGCAGCAGAAAGCTGCCGCGCAGCGGAATGTGGAACACTAATAGCGCCACCACCGTTACCAGCACCACGTCCATCAGGCCCACCAACGCGAAGGGCAGCGTCTTGCCCAGCATCAGTTCGATGGGGCGCACCGGCGTCACCATCAACTGCTCCATGGTGCCGATCTCTTTCTCTCGTACGATGCTCAGCGCCGTCAACATCAACGTCACCATCATGATGATGTTGGCGATCACGCCGGGCACGAAGTAGTTGCGGCTGTAAAGATCCGGGTTAAACCACACCCGGCTGCGCGCCGTCACCTGCGGGGTCGCCATGCTCACCGCCGATCCCGGACTGCGCGTCAGCACCTTGACCCTCTGCTGCCGCTCCATCAAATTCACCGAATACTCCGCGATGATCGACCCCGCGTAGCTCGCCACCAGCGACGCCGTGTTAGAGTTCGTGCCGTCGACCAGGATCTGTACTTCGGTAGAGCGCCCGCGCGCCGTGTCGCGTGCAAAGCCCTGCGGAATGCGCAGCACCGCCTGCGCCTCGCCGCGATCCAGCGCGCGCTGCACCTCCGCTTCGCTGCCCGGTGCCGACACGATGTCGAACCGGCCCGACCCGGTGAAGCGGTCGCGCAGGCTGCGGCTCTCCGGCGTGCGGTCCATGTCCATCCACGCGATTCGCGCGTGGTCTACGTCCAGGTTGACGGCGAAGCCGAAGACGATCAACTGCACCATCGGCGGCACGAACAGCAGCACGCGCATGCGCGGCTCGCGCAGGGCCTGGATGAGTTCCTTGCGAAGGATGACGAAAATCCGTTCCCACATAGCGTTCACACCAGCTTCTGGTTGAGCTTGCGCGTAGTCAGCACAAATACGATGAGCGCATACAGCGTCAGCAGTCCCAACTCGCCCCACAAGACGCTCAGCCCTACGCCTTTCAAGAAAATACCTTTCAAGATGGTCACCACATAGCGCGCCGGAATGATATACGTGATCACCTGGATTACCCACGGCATGGTCTCAATCGAGTAAATGAATCCGGAGAGCAGAAACGCCGGTAGGAACGAACTCAGAATTCCCATTTGGTATGCCGCCGCCTGCGTCCGGGCCGACGCCGAAATGAAGATTCCCCAGAACAGGGCGCCAAACAGGAATACGCACGTGGATACCGCCAGCAGCGGCAGGCTGCCGCGGAACGGCACCCGGAAGACGAACACCCCCACCAGCACGGCGATCCCAGCGTCCGCCAGGCCCACCGCGAAATAGGCGAACATCTTGCCCAGCACCATCTCCGCCGGACGCAGCGGCGTGGAGAGAATCTGCTCCATGGTGCCCATTTCCCACTCGCGCGCGATGGTCAGCGAGGTCAATAGCGCCGCGATGATCTGCAGGATCACCGCGATCAGTCCCGGCACCACGTAGTTCTTCGATTCCAGCGAGCTGTTGTACCACACGCGCAGCCGCGCATCCACCGGCGGCGCCAGATGCCCTCCCGCGCGCCGGTTCAACGCCAGCGTGCGCAGCTCTAGCGAGTAGTTGCGCACCAGCGATTCCGCATAGCCCAGCGCAATCGACGCCGTGTTGGAATCGCTGCCGTCCAGCAGAAGCTGCACCTGCGCCTCGCGGCCGGCGCCCAGTTGCCGCGAATAATCGCGCGGAATTACCACGCCCATCAGGATCCGGCTGCGGTCGATGCCGCGTTCGATAGCGCCGTAATCGCCCACCATCCCGCGGATTTCGAAAAATTTCGACCCTTCGAACTGGCGCACCAGCGCGCGGCTCTCCGCCGTCTGGTCCTGATCGTAGATCATGGTGGGGATGCGGTCCACGTCCAGGCTGAGCGCGAAACCGAACAGCAGCAGCATCAGCACCGGCAGCAGCAGCGCCAACGCCAGGCTGCGCGAATCGCGCGTGATGTGGTGCAGTTCCTTGATGCAGACGGCGCGCATCCGGCGGTAGCTCATGCGGCCTTCCTTTCCTCGCTCTCGATCAGCGCCACGAAGACGTCCTCCATCGAAGGCTCGATGCGTTCCAGTTTGCGCACCGCAATGCCCTGCGCCCCCAGTCGCTCGCGCACCCGCGCGCTAGTGGCCTCAACATCGTCCACCGTGACGTGCAGCCCGCCGCCGAATACCGCCACGTCGCGCACGCCATCCAGCCCTTCCAGCGCGCGCATCGTCTCCAGCGGGTCCGAGGAATCCAGGTTCAGCAGGCTGTGCTCCGTCAGCCCGGCCTTCAACTCCGCCGGCGTCCCCAGGGCGATCACCCGGCCGCGATACATCAGCGCCAGGCGGTGGCAGTACTCGGCCTCGTCCATATAGTGGGTGCTCACGAAGATGGTGTGGCCGGTCTCGGAAAGGTCGTGGATCAACCCCCAGAACGCGGCGCGCGCCAGTGGGTCCACGCCGCTGGTGGGCTCGTCCAGGAACAGCACCGGCGGATCGTGCAGGATCGCGCACCCCAGCGCCAGCCGCTGCTTCCATCCGCCGGATAGCGTGCGCGTCAGCGCCTTCCGCCGATCGCTGAGATTGGCCATCTCCAGCACGTGGCGCTTGCGTTCGGCGCGCTTCTCCCGCGGCACGCCGTACATCCCGGTGAAGAAATCGATGTTCTCCTCCACCGTGAGATCGTCGTAGAGCGAGAACTTCTGCGACATGTACCCGATGGTGCGGCGGATCTCTTCGGGCTCGCGCGCCACGTCGAACCCGTTCACCGAGGCGCTTCCCGAGGTGGGCGTCAACAGGCCGCACAACATACGGATGGCGGTCGATTTTCCGGCCCCGTTGGGGCCCAGGAATCCGAAAATCTCGCCCTTCTCCACGGCCAGGGAAACCTGGTCCACCGCCACGAACGAGCCGAATTTCTTCACCAGGAGGTGCATTTCCACTGAGTTCATGCTGTGGCCCCATCCACCGCATGGATCGTCTGAATGAACGCGCCTTCCAGAGTCGCCGACCCGGTCTCCGCCTTCATCGCCCCTGGCGTCGCGCAGCGAATCAGTTTGCCTTTGTGCATCAGCCCCACTCGGTTGCACCGCTCCGCTTCGTCCAGATAGGCGGTGGTCATGAAGATAGTGATTCCGTCCTTCAGCAATTGGTAGAGAATTGCCCAGAAATCGCGCCGCGAAACCGGGTCCACGCCGTTGGTCGGCTCGTCCAGAAAGAGAATCCGGGGGCGGTGCAGCAGGGTGCACATCAAGGCCAGCTTCTGCTTCATGCCGCCCGAAAGCTGCCCCGCCGGCCGCGTGCGGAACGGCTCCATGCGGGTCATGCGCAGCAGTTGCGCGGTCAATTGCGCGCGCGTTTCCCCCGTGATGCCGAACAGGTCCGCGTAGAAGACCATGTTCTCTTCCACCGTCAGGTCCTGGTACAAACCGAAGCGCTGCGCCATGTAGCCGATCTGGTCCTTCACCGCCCGCGAGTCTCGCGCCACGTCGTGGCCCGCCACGCGCGCGCTGCCCTCGCTCGGGTCCATCAGCCCGCACAGCATGCGCAGCGTGGTCGTTTTGCCCGCGCCGTCCGGTCCCACCAGTCCGAAGATCTCGCCCTTGGCCACCGTCAGGTCCAGATGGTCCACCGCCGTCAGTTCGCCGAAGCGCTTGGTCAGGCTGCGGATTTCGATGATGGTTTCCATCACTGCCCCAGCAGGAGCTCGGCATCCGCCGGCATGTTGGATTTCAGCTCGCGCCCTGGATTCTCCACCTCGATCTTGACCCGGTACACCAGCTTCACGCGTTCCTGCTGCGTCTGGATCTGCTTCGGCGTAAATTCCGCCTCCGAGGCGATAAACGTCACGCGCCCTTTGTAGGCCTTGCCCGGATACGAATCCGTGGTCACCCGCGCCGGGGAGCCGAGTTTGACCTTCCCCAGGTCCGTCTCATTAATGTAGCCGCGCAGCCACGGATGGTCGATGTCGCCCACCGTGACCACCGTGGTGCCCGGCGCCAGCACCTCGCCGACATCCGCCGCTTTCAGCAGCACCACGCCATCCACCGGCGACGCCACCACGGTATCGGCGAGCTGCGTATCGATCAGCGCCAGGCTGGCTCGGGAACGCGCGATTTCCGCTCGCCGCGTGGCCGTCTCCTGCTCCCTACGCCTCAACTCCAACTGACTCGCCTCCGCCATCTTCACCGCCCCGCGCGCCCGCGCCACCTGCCCCTGCTGCGCGTTGACCTGCTCCACCCGCGGACCGGCCACCACCAGCGCCTCGCGCTCCCGCACCTGCTTTAACACCGCCTGCGTGCTGTCGAAACGAGTGCGAAATTGATCGTATTGCGCGGTCGAAATATCGTCGTTCTTATACAACGTCTGCGCCCGGCTCCAATCCCGCCCGGCGCGCTCCACTTCGCTGGCCGCCGCTTCCACCGCGGCTTTGGCGTCCATCTTCTCCTGCGGCCGTGCGCCGTGCTGCAACTCCGCCAGGCGCGCCTCCACGCTCGCCACGTCGGCGCGCCGCGTCTCCAGGTCCGCCGCCAGGCTTGCCCGCTGGTATTCCACCGCGGTCTGCGCTTGCACCAGTTGCGATTCGCTCGAAGCCAGGCCCGCCGCCTCCCGTTCCCGCTGCGCCAAAAGTTGGTCGCGGTCCAACCGGGCGATCACCTGCCCCTTCTTCACCGCGTCGCCCTCGTCCACCGTGCGCTCCATCAGCCGCCCGGCGGTTTTGAACGCGATGGTGACTTCGTTCAGCTCGATATTCCCGGAAATCAGCAGGCGCCCATCCGTCGGCTTGCCCGTCCCGCGAAACATCCAGACGGCCGCCCCGGCGGCTGCCAAAATTATGACGATTATCAGAATTCTTTTGGTCATATCGTGTTCATCCGTAATCCAACCGCCCAATTGCAGAACTTCGTCGCTTCCCGTGGGATAAGTCTCCGCCTTGTCCATCCGAGAGCAGCTCGGACGTCTTTCCTCCGCGTTCCCGGCTCGCTCCAGCGAACGCGTGAATCCCGCTGCTTCCGACCCTCTTGTTTTCTCCGCGTTTCCTCTGCGATCTCTGCGTCTCTGCGGCGATCGCATCCCTGTTTGGCTCCGGTTGGGTCGAGTAAGGGATCGGCCGCTCCGCCATTGGAGACCCTATTTGCGAAACGGCATCTTCAGTCTTTACTCCACGCTCTGGCGCACGCCGCCCATCGCCTGCGCCAGGTCGAGCTTGCCCACGTTGTAGTTGTAGAGCGCCGTCGTCTGGTTGTCGCGCGCCCGCTCCAGGCGGCTTTGCGCGTCGGTCACTTCCACCCCGATGGCCACCCCGGCCTCGTACCTGCGGCGCGCCTGCGCCAGTTCGTTCTCCGCCAGTTCCAGCCCTTCCTTGCTGACCTTCACCTGCTCTTCCGCCGAGCGCAGCGCGTCCAGCGCCAGCCGCACATCCAGCTCGATCTGCTCCCTGAGGTCGTTGGTCTTCACCTTCTCCGCCCGGTATTGCGACGCCGATTCCGCCCGCCGCGCGTCCCGCCGCCCGCCATCGAACAGCGGCACGCGCACCGAGATCCCGATGGTCCGCGTTGGCAGGGAATTGTCGAAGCCCGTTCCGCTGGACCCGTAATCGCCGAAGGCCGCTACCGTGGGCAGCCGCTCCAGTTTGGTGGCGCTCGCCGATAGGCGCGCGGTGGCTTCGCGCTCCTGCTGCGCTTCCAGATCGGGCCGT
>JANYJN010000161.1 GCA_025358475.1 Candidatus Solibacter sp. | reverse complement strand
CCCGTCCAGCGCCGCCCCGAGCGCCTCTCCGCCATTCCCCAGCCTGCGCTGCACCTCCGAGATGCGGAGCGTCACGTCGGCGAACCGCGCCGGCTCGCCCGCGCCCGCCGCCTGCGCCATCGCGATCGCGCGGCTCCGCAGCAGCAGTTCCAGTGCCCGCCGGTATGCCGCCTCGCTTCCCATCGCATCCCCCGGCCGTAAACGCTCGCCCCGTTCCGCGTAATAGCCCCCCGTGCGCCGGTAGCTGTCCGCATTGCTCCGCGCGTCGGGCAACTCCCTCAACGGCGCCAGCCCCTTTTCTGCTTCCTCGATCACACCGTCGATATTGCCGTGACCCGGGTCGGCCTCATGCATCGCCCAGGCCAGCAGCTTGTGCGATTTGAAGCTCCCGGGCGACACCTCGACCGCCGCTTTCCCCACCGATAGATCGTCCTGCCAGTCCAGATTCCGGGCCCACGTTCGCGCCCCGCAGGCAACCACCATCAGCCCCAGCAGCACGGGCACACCCACTCGCTGTCCGGCCGCGCCCACCCGCCTCCCGGCCGCGCTTACCGCGGCCACTACGCCCGCCGCAAACGCGATCGCCGGCAGGTACAGAAAACGCTCCGCCATGATGGTGCCGATCGGGAACAACAGGTTCGACGCCGGCAGAAACACCAGCACCGCCGCGCCCCCCAGAAACAACGCCGTCCGGCTGCCGCGCCAGAGCAGCACCCCTGCCGCGAGCGCCGAGCCGAGCGCCATCCACGCCAGCCAATCCGCCGCGCTGCCACCCGCCAGCGGAATCTGTGCCCACGAATAGTCGCAGGAGAGCCGCGCGGGCCACACCAGCAGCCCCACGTACTGGCCCATCACCTTTAACGCCGTCAGCCTGCCCGTCACCCATCCCGCCCCCATGATCGGGTTGTCATAAAACGGAAAAGTGGTGGCCGCCGAGTTCCAAAGCACCGCCGCCCGCTGATACAGCATCGCCTGAATCGGGATCAGCATCGCCAGCGTTCCCAGCACCAGTCCCATCGCCTGCCGCCGCTGCTTCCACCAGATTGCCTCGTACAGCACCACTACCCCCACCACCGTCACCGCCGATTCCTTCGAAAATACCCCCACCGCCGTGGCCGCCGATAGCGCGCCCAGCAGCGCCCACCGCCGCCCGCCGGTGGATTCCGTGCTCTTCAGATACAGCAGCAGGCCGCCCAGCACCGCCATCCCCGCCAACAGATCCGCCCTGCCCACGATGTTGGTCACCGATTCGGTAAGCACCGGGTGTACCGCCCAAAGCGCGGCAGTCCACGCCGCCGCGCGCCATCCCGCTAAACGCAGCCCCAGCGCGTAAACCAGCAGCACGTTGCCCGCGTGCAACAGGAAGTTGATCCAGTGGTAGCCCCCCGGCTGCGCGCCGTTGCCCAAAATCGCGTAGTTGAACAGGTAGGAAAGCGTGGTCAGCGGCCGGTACAGCCCGCTCTCCCCGTAAGGCCACCAGTAAGTGTGCCCGAAAATCCGGCCCAGGTTCTCCGCCGTCGCCGCCCGGACGCGTGCATCCTCCAGGATCAGCCCGCGATTGTCCATGGTGAACCCGGCGCCGAAGGAATTGCCATACACCGCCAGCGTGAGCAGGCAAAGTCCCAGCCCCACCAGCAGATGGCGCCGCGCCTCCGCCCAATCGCGCAGCCCCGTCCCGCCCCGCATGGCGGGCGTCGCGGTCTTTTTTCCCTCCCGGGATTTCATGAAACTTCAGACTAACAGATCATCCCCGGCGTGCTGGTCCGCACCTGCGCCTGGTGCGGCCCGTGCTCCAATGAGACATGGACAAGCCAATCACAGTTCTGGGTATCTGCGGTAGCCTGCGCAAGCTCTCCGTCAATCGCGGGCTGCTGCGCGCGGCACGCCAACTGGCGCCCGCGGGAGTGACCGTCGAAACCTTCGACCTCCTGGGAATTCCGCCCTACAACCAGGACGACGAGGCCCACCCGCCCGCCATCGTCACCGAATTCAAAGCGCGCATCCGCGCCGCCGACGCCATCCTGTTCGCCACCCCGGAATACAATTACTCCATCTCCGGCGTGCTCAAGAACGCCATCGATTGGGCCTCGCGCCCATACGGCGGTAGCGCATGGGCGGGCAAGCCGGCCGCCATCATGGGCGCATCGCCGAGCATGCAGGGTACGGCGCGCGCCCAGTACCACCTGCGCCAGTGCCTCGTGGCTCTCGACATGCCCACCCTCAACCAGCCGGAAGTGATGATCTCTCTCTCCGGTCAGCACTGCGACGCCGACGGCAATCTGACCGGCGAGAACTCCAGGCAGTTGATCGCCAACCTGGTGGCCGCGCTCGCCACCCTCACGCGTAAACTGAAATAGCCATGCTCGAAACGCCCCGTCTGCTGCTCCGCCCCTGGCGGGAGAGCGATCGCGAGCCCTTGCAGCGCATGAATGCCGATCCGCGTGTCATGGAGTTCTTTGCCGCGCCGCTCTCGCCCGCGGAGAGCGATCGCATGATCGACCGCATGCAGGCGCACATCGCCCAGCACCGCTTCGGATTCTTTGCCGCCGAACTCCGCGCCACCGGCGAGTTCATCGGCTTCGCCGGCATGTCCCACGTTTCTTTCGGAGCGCATTTCACCCCGTGCATCGAGATCGGGTGGCGGTTGGCCGCCCCGCATTGGAATCGGGGCCTGGCCACAGAAGGCGCGCGGGAATGCCTGCACTATGCCTTCCAGAAGCTTGCGCTGCCGGAGGTGGTCGCCTTCACTGTACCCGCCAACCTCCGCTCGCGCCGCGTCATGGAAAAACTCGGCATGTCCTACTCTCCCGCCGATGATTTCCAGCACCCGCACCTTCCCGAAGGCCACCCGCTGCGCCCGCACGTGCTGTACCGCGTCAGATTGCTACAATCGCAACCATGACGAAGTTCAGCATCCTTCTCCTGGCGGCCTGCGCGTTCGCCCAGAAACAGCCGATCACGCTGGAGACTCTCAGCACGGCCGGCCACGGCGGTGGACGCGGCGGTGCCGGGATGGCCGGGCCCCCCACCTGGATGCCGGACGGCAAGAGCTTCATCTTCCGGCAGGGTAGCAGCCTCACGCTCTACGACCCCGCCACCAAGACTTCCAAGCTGCTGATCGACACCACCCCCATCGACGCCGCCGTCCTGGCCATACCGCCCGAAGAGGGTCCCATCGATTGGACCAATCGCCGCGCCCGCGGCGGCGGCCTGCAGCTTTCCGCCGATGGCAAGTCCATCCTCTACACCGCCGGCGGCGACCTCTTCCTGATCCACACCGATACCGCCAAGTGGGAGCAGCTCACCAAAACGCCGGTTGCCGAGCTCGACGCCAAGCTCTCCCCCGACGCCCGTTTGGTCGCCTTCCGCCGCGGCTGGGACCTCTATAGCGTGGACGTCGCCTCCGCCAAGGAAACTCGCCTCACCCGCGACGGTACCGACACCCTGCGAAACGGCATCCCCGATTGGGTCTACCCCGAGGAATTGTCCCTGGGCACCGGTTTTTGGTGGTCGCCGGATTCGAAATCGCTCTGCTACCTGCAATTCGATTCCAGCCGCGAACCCGTCTTCCCCCACGCCGACATGCTCGGCACCCGCGCCTTCGCCGAGCCCGAACGCTATCCGCAAGCCGGCGAGAACAATCCCGACGTGCGCCTGGGAGTGATCGCCGCGACCGGCGGCCCCACGAAGTGGCTCGAAGTGGGCGACACGCGCAACGCCTACCTCATCGCCCGTGCCGGCTGGATGCCCGATGCCCGCGGCGTCTACATCCTGCGGCTGAATCGCGTGCAGAACAAGCTGGAGATGCTCTCCATCGATGCCGAATCGGGCCAAGCCATCACCGTCTTCCAGGAGTCCGACCCTTACTGGATCAATCTCGAGGGCGATATCCAGTTCCTCAAGGACGGCAAACGCTTCCTGTGGACCAGCCAGCGCGACGGCGGCTTCCGCCACATCTTCCTCTACTCCAACGACGGCAAGACCGTCAAGCAGTTGACCAAGGGGAATTGGGAAGTCACCGCCATCAACGCGGTAAATGAAGCCGAGGCCGGCGGACGCCTCTACTACATTTCTAGCGAGCCCACCCCCACCGAGCGGCATTTGTACACCGTCAAGCTGGATGGCTCGGGCCTGCGCCAGTTGACCGCCGCCGGCTCCACACACGCCGTGTCGATGAGCCCCACCGGCGCGTTTTACCTGGACACTTATTCCAATCTCACCACTCCCGCCCGCACTACCCTGCACTCCGGCGAAGGCCAGGAACTGGGCGTCTATCGCGAGGCGGATCGCACGCAAGCCGACCAGTACGACATTCGCCCCACCGAAATCCTCAGCTTCAAGGGAACCGGCGGCAACCAGTTCTACGCGCGCCTCATCAAACCCGCCGGATTCGTGCCGGGCCGGAAGTACCCCGTGATTGTCGCGGTCTACGGCGGTCCCGGAGTGGGCTCGCCCGTGCGCAACGCCTGGTCCGGCATCAACATGGATCAGGTTTACGCCCACAAGGGTTACGTGGTGTGGCAGTGCGAGAACCGCGGCATTATGGGCCGCGGCCACAATTTCGAGACCGCGATCTATCACAAGCTGGGCGTCACCGAATTGGCCGACCAGGTGGCCGGCGTCCAATACTTGATCTCGCTGGGATTCGCCGACCCCGCGCGCATCGGCATCACCGGCGCCAGTTACGGCGGCTTCATGACCATCAACGCCATGCTCAACGCCCCCAGCGTCTTCCACGCGGGCGTCGCCGGCGCGCCCGTGACCAGTTGGATCAACTACGACACCATCTACACGGAGCGCTATATGGGCCTGCCCAAGGATAATCCCGACGGTTACAAGGACACCGCGCTCACCTCCAAAGCCGCCAATCTCAAAGGCAAGCTGCTCATCTTTCACAATTTCGAGGATGACAACGTCTTGTTCCAGAACACCCTGCAAATGACCAACGCGCTGCAACTGGCGGGCAAACTGTTCGAGTTTATGCTCTACCCGCAGAAAACCCACGGCGTTACCGGTGCCGCCTCGCGCCAATTGCAGCAGATGACCCTGGACTTCTTCGACCGCGCGCTGAAATAGCCCGGCGTGCTAACCTGCATCGCTGACATTTCTAGGCCGCGAAACTGAAGAAACCTTTCACGGTGACACAAACACTATCAAAATAATCGTCTTGTTTTGAATCATTTGTAGATTTGACGGGCCGAAAGGCCGAAGTGCGTTTCCTAGGCTGTAGATAGGGGGACTCTTAGTGAGCACCGATAACGGTAGGAGACAGAACCTATGATTCAATACGACAAAGACGGCGTCACCCTGTTTTACAACGACGCGAATGGACAACATGTGGCGGCTGGGGTATTCGATGTGGATCGCTACTCAGCTATGCTGACTGTCAGGGGAGATCAGCAACAGGCAGCCCGCGAGAACGCACAGGCGGCACTCAACTACACCGGCGTGCTCGCCAACGCGCAAATCAGCGTGAGTGCGGGCAAAGCCGGGATGGAACTTGCTCCCGCGAAGCCGCTCCAAAAGATCGTGAGTAACACTGGAGAGGTGAGCTATGCACCGTTTGTGCCTGTACTGGCCGATCTGGTGATCCCGAAAACTGTGCCCAGTGGTGGAATCGCGGCCCCCTCAGTGGACAAGCAGACGATCATGTACAACATGATCACGGCCATGTTCCGAAAGGCGTTCCCAGATGCGTAGACCCCAATCGTACAAGGCGGCGCACGGAAAAGTCATGGCGGAAGAGAGGATTGCATGAAAAATTTCGGCTTATGGTTGAGAGGATTGGCCGCTGCCATAATCGGCGGCGCGGTGGCTAGTGCCGCCCAGGCCGCGGCGGCCGGCAGCATCCAGCCGGCGAACTTGAAGACGGCCGCCATTGCCGGGGCAGTCCTCACGCTGAGCGCGTACCTGACACAGTCTCCGTTGGGCAGCAAGTAGCTGGCGCGATTATTCGACGATGGTGATTTGCACCGGGAGCAACTGCATGGTGGGTTCCACCTGAACCCTGAGGACGCCGGACTTGGCTCCCTTGGCGGCGCGCAAGGTCAGCGTGGCCTTGCCGCCCGCCGGGAGGGTAACCTTGTCCAGTTTAGCCTCAAGCCCGGGCAAGGCCGCGGGCACGGACAGCGCCACCGGGCCGGGCGCGCCGTTAGCGATGATCACCTCAGCCGACTCGCCGGCTTTCAGGCTGACGGCGGTCTTATCCAATTGGATCTGCTTATACAGAAAATCGGCTGAAGTGGGGATGTTGGGGAGCGATGGCGGCCGTGCGGCGCCCTTGGCGGGAAACTCTCCCGGTTTCATCCTACCCCAGGGAGTATTGAGCAGAGCGTCCTGATCCACATACCAGTACCACTCGCCATTCTCCAGCTTCCAGGTGCTGGGCGTGGGCACCTTCATGGGATGGTCTGTGAACCCGGGCATCATGATGTACTGCTCGCACATCATCACCACAGTGGCCTTGGTGAAGTTCGCCGAATAATCGATTCGGGAGATCTCAAAAGAGAGGTACTTGGACTTATTGCTGCCGTAGAAGAAGTCCTTGGTATCGTCGGCCACCAGTTTTTCGGCCTTGCGGAATTGGCCTTTCACGTGGAGGTCGAAAAACTCCTGGATCCGGCCGCGCAGAGCGGCATCGACATCGCCCGGCGGCTTGGGTTTAAACGGATCGTTCGATTGCCCGAAGGCAAGAGCGGCAAACAGGGCGAACAAAGCGAAGCGATGCATAACTAACTCCAATTATATTACGGGCGGTGCCGCGGAAGAAGAGGCTGGGGCGCCGGACTTCCCTTCTCTAACCACTGCACTGGCCTATTGGGGCATCGCTCCTGGTACAACATTAATATGACGTTGGCGAACGCGAAACCCCGGGCGGCGGCCGTTTAGTCCGTGAACACACACCCCCGCCTCTATAACACCTTGTACTTCCGCGTGATCGCCGGCATCGTCGCGGGCGTCGCGCTCGGATCCTTCTATCCCTCCACGGGCGAGATGATGAAGCCACTCGGCGACGGCTTCATCAAACTGATCCGCATGATGATCGCGCCGGTCATCTTCCTCACCGTGGTGACTGGTATCGCGCGAATCGGGGATATGCGCAAACTCGGCCGCGTCGGGCTCAAAGCTCTGGTCTACTTCGAGGTGGTAACCACCATCGCGCTCTTCGTCGGGTTCGTAGTGGTCAAAGTGGTCCAACCCGGCGCCGGAATCAACGCCAGCGCCGCCACGCTCGATGCCAAGGCCGTGCAACAGTACACCACTTCCGGGAAACAACTGCACGCGGTGGATTTCGTGCTGCACATGATTCCCGATACCTTGGTTGGCGCCTTCGCTAACGGTGAAATCCTCCAGGTCCTGTTGATCGCCATTCTCTTCGGCGTGGCCCTGGCGGCTTACCACCTGCGGCAACCGATTGTGGAGGCGGCCGATTCGCTGACCCATCTGACCTTCGAAGTGATCGCCCTGATCATGAAAGTTGCGCCCATCGGAGCGTTCGGCGCCATGGCATTCACCATCGGCAAGTTCGGCCTGAAGACCCTTCTGCCGCTTGGTAAGCTGCTATTGTGCGTGTACCTGACCAGCGCGCTGTTCGTCTTCCTGGTGCTCGGACTAATTGCGCGATTGCACGGCTTCAGCCTCTGGAAACTCCTCAAGTATTTCAAGGAAGAGCTGCTGCTGGTGCTCGGCACCTCCTCCTCGGAGGTGGCTTTGCCGCGCATCATCGTGAAGCTGGAGAGGTTGGGCTGCTCGAAATCCGTGGTGGGCCTGGTGGTCCCCGCGGGCTACTCCTTCAACCTGGACGGCACGGCGATTTACCTAACCATCGCAGCTCTTTTCGTGGCCCAGGCCACCAACACCGCTCTCAGCGGACGCGAGGAGTTCACCCTGTTGCTGGTGCTCATGCTCACCTCCAAAGGAGCGGCCGCGGTCACCGGAGGCGGTTTCATCACACTCGCCGCCACACTTTCCTCCCTGGGGACGGTGCCCGTGGCGGGCATCACCCTGCTGCTTGGCGTGGACCGTTTCATGTCTGAGATGCGCGCTCTCACCAACCTGGTTGGCAATGGGGTCGCCACCATCGTCGTGGCAATCTGGGAAGGCGAATTCGACCGCGCTCAAGCCAACCGGGTGCTCAACGGCGAAGTGGACGTCGAAGCCTCAGACCCGCTGCTGAGTGAAGGCTAAGGCTGGTGTTGGTCCCGTAAATAACTGGACATTCGTTGGGCAGCCATCCTGGCCGAGACCACATATTTGTCCAAGGAAAGGGGGCTGCCGCAACATCGGTGGGGCGGACCCCCTGGTCCGCGAGGGACGCCCTCGTCCCGCTGCCGGCACAACGCGGTCAGCATCTTGCACAGGGGCGAACACGCCGACGGGGGCGTCGGCCGCGGTCCGGGGGGGCCGACCCACCAGTTCCGCCGCGTACCCGTTCGGAAAAAACGAGTGGCTTTGCGTTGGCAAGGGCCGCCTATGGTGACAATCTGCCGCGTCCACCCTGCTTCCAGGCGTGGCAATTCTCCCCGCTCACCTTTTTCGAAAGCGGTCCAGGTCAATCTTTTGTTGGAGTTCCAGTCTCCGTTACATGGCCCCCAACTTGCCACACCTAAGAGCGAAGGTGGACCTCTAACCTTATATGCTCCGCATCGTCTTCCAAACCCTTTTCGTCGCTGGCATCCTCGCCGGACTTCTCTCCGCCCAACCGCGCCTCATCCAAGGTCAGATCCAGGACACGCATCGCGCCCGTTTGAGAGGTCACGTTCACCCCATGGCGAAGGCCGAAGACGATCTCGGCCCGCTGGACGGTTCCGTAGCCCTGCCGGCCCTCACGCTCGTCCTCCGGCCGACGTCCGAACAGCAGGCCGATCTCGACCGCCTCCTCACCGCGCAACAGAATCCCTCCTCGCCGGACTACCACCGCTGGCTCACGCCAGAGCAGTACGCCGATCGCTTTGGCGCGTCGCCCGACGATATCGCGAAGATCACCGCCTGGCTGGAGCAGCACAACCTCCACGTCACCTCAGCGGGACGCTCGCGGACCTCGGTCGTCTTCACGGGCTCCGCCGGCGACGTCGAACAGGCGCTACAAATCAGCTTCCACCGCTACAGCGTGCACGGCCGCACCCACTTCGCCAGCACCGTCGATCCATCCCTCCCCACCGCCCTCCAAACCGCGGTCCGCGCCATTCACGGCCTCCACGATTTCCACATGCAGCCCAGAGCCGTCCTGCGCCCGGTGCTCGATCCCAACTACACCTCCTCCCTTTCGGGCAATCACTACCTGAGCCCCGACGACCTTGGCAACATTTACAACATCAAAGCCCTTTGGAACGCCGGATACGACGGAACCGGGCAGAAAATTGTCGTTGCCGGCCAAACACAAGTGGACCTCGCCGACATTCAGAAGTTTCGCGCGAGGTTTCAGCTTCCGGCCTCCGATCCGCAGGTGATTCTGGTGCCCCTCCCCTTCACAGACCCCGGAACCGTAAAAGGCGATCTCGCCGAAGCCGATCTCGATCTGGAGTGGGCCGGCGCCACCGCTCCCCACGCGACCATCGTCTATGTCTACTCCGTAGACGTCATGGACGCCGTGCAATACGCCATCGACCAGAACCTGGCTCCCGTACTGAGTGTCAGCTACGGCCTCTGCGAACCCCTCACGCCGCTATCGGACATGCACACCCTGCAATCATTGGCGCAACAAGCAAACTTAAAAGGCATAACCTGGGTGAACGCAGCCGGCGATTCCGGCGGCGCCGATTGTCTAACCAGCACCTCCAGCAACGGCGGGGGACTGTCGGTGGACTCTCCCGCCGACGTCCCTGAGGTCACCGGAATCGGCGGCACCACCTTCAGCGAAGGCTCCGGCCAGTACTGGAACGCGACCAACAACGACAACGGCGGTTCGGCCACCTCGTACATTCCCGAGACCGTCTGGAATGACAGCACGCCGGGCCGGCCGGGCGCCGGTGGCGGCGGCGCCAGTGCGGTCTTTCTCCAGCCCCTGTGGCAGACGGGCCAGGGCATACCCAATAACGGCGCGCGCAACGTCCCCGATATTTCTCTCGCCGCCTCGCCCGATCACGATGGGTACATGGTCTACTCCGGCGGCAGCGACAAGCCCGCCGTCTACGGAGGAACTTCCGCCGGCACGCCTGCCTTCGCCGGAATTGCCGCTCTGCTTAATCAGTATCTGGTGTCCACCGGCGCTCAGACCGCTCCTGGCGTCGGCAACATGAACCCGCGACTGTACGCCCTGGCCAAGTCCGGGACCGGCGTGTTTCACGATGTCACTACTGGCGACAACTTCGTCACCGTGACTTGCAATGCGCGCGCGCGCAATTGCGTAGCCGGCACGTTTGGCTATGCAGCGGGGCAGGGCTATGACCAGGCCACCGGACTCGGCTCGGTGGACGCCTATAATCTAGTGACGGGCTGGCGCGGCGGCTCTTCCGCCCGGGCGTTCGCCTCCGTCGCCCTGCAGGCGACAGCGACCTCCGTAGTGTCCACCGGTTCGGTGACCGTTACGGCAACCGTCACCGGCACGAGCGGCGCCACCCCCACCGGCGCCATCACGTTCACCTCGGGCGGCAAGCAGATCGGCGTCGCGTCGCTCAGCGGCACGGGGTCGTCTGCCTCCGCCAGCATCACGGTCCCCGCCGCGCAACTTCAGGCCGGCGACAACAGCATCGTGGCTCTGTACTCTGGCGACACCACCCTGAATGCCGCCACCGGGACGATCGGCATCGCCGTCACGAGTACCACGCCGCCAACCATCGCCGGTCTGACGAATGGCGCCTCGTTCCGTCAGACTTACGCTCCTGGAATGGTGC
>JANYJN010000159.1 GCA_025358475.1 Candidatus Solibacter sp. | reverse complement strand
GGTGCTGGCGCCGGGTCGGCAGCCCAGGCCGCATTCATCATCACGACGGCCACACAAGAGAGGACGAAGCCTGCTCTTCTCGCTCTGTACATTTCGCAATCCTTCCTTCGAATAGATTTTATATTTGACGGCTTGGCTCCGCAAAAAGGGTTGACGTGTATCCACACGCATCGGATGAACACCAATCTGGGAGACCTAGTATTGAAGTTACGAAACCTATGTCAATTTACGATGACTAGGCGGTTAAGAAATCTCCACCCAGGGACCGAAACTCCGGGCAGGAAGTCCGGATCGCCCCAATATTAGCATGCGAAATACCGCCGTCGCCCGACAGGCGCTCAAGGGGAAGTGAAAGGTGAGGTAACAGGCGTATGGGTTGGTTTTGGGATGATCCTTTACCGCGCGCGCACCGCGGATGTCTCCCAATCTCGAAGCTTCTCCGCGTAGCCCTTCATATCCGCGGCGGACAGCGTGACCAGATCCTTCTCCATGTCTTCGCCCGTCTCCACCAGACGCCGCAGGTGCATCGCACCCAGCCGGGAGCACCACGGATCGTCCACCTTGCGGCCGGCTTCCGCAGCCACGCGCAACAGGCCGGCGTGCGGCAAAGCGATGGTCTTTTCCGTACGCGCGCCCTGGTCGTCCACCAGGATGAACTTGACGTCCACGGTATCGGCGTGGCGCAGCGAGATGGCCGTCAGCATCCACTTGAAAAGGATCTGGAACTTGCGGCCAAACGGATCGGGTCCGGCTTCGAATTGGCGAAAATTCTGCATGCGTATCTATCTTACAATGGCGGTAGGAGCCCTATATTGCTGGTAGCCGAACTCATCTCTCAACGCCAATTCCATTTGACAGAACAATCCATCGAAGATCCGGGCCCCGGCGAGGTCCAGGTGCGCGTCAATGCCGTGGGCGTCTGCGGCAGCGATCTCCATTCCTACGCCGAAGGGGCGGTGGGCGATACCGCCTGCCGCTACCCCATGGTGCTGGGCCACGAACCGGCCGGCACGGTGGTGAAGACCGGAAGCGGCGTTTTGGGCTGGCAACCCGGCGACCGCGCGGCGCTGGAACCGGCGCAGTACTGCTACCACTGCGAGTACTGCCGCAGTGGCCATTACAACGTCTGCGCCAACATCCGTTTTCTGAGCACCCCCGGCATCCCCGGTTTCTTCCGTGAGTTAGTCAATCTGCCGGTGACGAACCTGCTCGCCATCCCGCCGGAGCTCCCCTTGGAACTGGCCACCGTTGTCGAGCCACTCGCCGTGGCCCTGCACTCCATGCGGTTCGCCGCCATCCAACTCGGCGAAACCGTAGCCGTCTTCGGCGCCGGACCCATCGGACTGCTGACCATCGCCTGCCTAAAAGTGGCTGGAGCGGGGCGAATATGGGCGATCGACCCCGTCGCCCATCGCCGCGAACTGGCGCGCCACATGGGCGCCGACGCGACGCTGGACCCCACCCAGATGGACGACGCGCGCCAAATTCTGGCCGATACCGCCAACCGCGGAGTGGATTGCGCCATCGATTGCGCCGCCAAGGAGGGCACCACCAATGCCGCCATCCGCGCAGTGCGCAACGCCGGCCGCGTGGTGCTCACCGGCATACATTCCGCCGCCATGGTGCCCATCGAAACCTCCCCCATGCGCCGCAAGGAGCTCACCATCTTCAATGTGCGGCGCTCTAACGACGAAGCGCACGCAGCGCTTGGATTGCTCACCGCCCGCATGGCGTGGTTCGCCCCGCTGGTAACCCACACACGCCCGCTCAGTGGGATCGCCGATGCCTTCGCCCTCACCGAACATTACGCCGACGGGGTGGGCAAAATGGTGATCGTGTAGGCCGAAGGTGGGATATTGCAGACCGCTACCACGAGTCCGAACTGTGTTCGGATGGACAAGCCGGAGGCTTATCCCACTACGGCGCCGGTTCGACATGGACCAGCACGTCCGCGACCCACTCCAGCCTCGCCAGTATGTTCAATTGCACCTCGTGTGCCAGTTGATGGGACTGCCGCACCGTCATTTCCGGGTCCACCTCCAGGTGCAAATCGACGTGATATTTGAAGCCAGTCTTGCGCGCGAAGCACTTTTCCACGCCGCGCACGCCGGGCACCCCGAACGCCGCTTCCCGAATCTGCCCGATCAGCCGCGGATGAGGCATGGTGTCCATCAGTTGCATCGTAGTCTGGCGCACCACCCGGACACCGGCGGAAACCACGATCAGCCCCACCGCGAACCCGCCGTAGCGGTCGGCCTCGGCGAAGCGCACTGCGTCACTAAGGGTCAGACCGACGGCGATGAGGGCGGCGAACGCGGAGATGGTATCCATCGCATCGTTCCACGCGTCGGCGATCAGCGCATCGCTCTGTAGTTCCCTTCCGTAGCGGAATTTCAAGGCAGCGAGACCGGTCTTGGCGGCGAGGGAGATCAGCAGCGGCCACACCACGAACGCCTGCAGAACTTGGTGCGGTTGGCCCACCCGGCGGATCGAGTTCCAGGAGATCAGCGCGCCGCTCAGCAGCAGCACCAAGCCGATCAGCAGGCCGGTCAACGTCTCCAGACGGCCATGACCGTAGGGATGATCGTCATCGGCGGGCTTGGCGGCCAGCGTCAGTCCGAAGAGCACAAAACCCGAAGCGATCACGTCCGCAGCCGATTCAAACCCGTCCGCCACCACCGCGGTGGAGTGCCCAGACGTGCCGGCGGCGATCTTGATCACGGCCAGCGCGGCAGAGACCAACATCCCCGTGACGGCGACCCGTTGCCCGGTTTGCATTTAGGTTGGCAGCGGACTAGGCCCGCGCGGCGTCGATCTTCTCGGTGTCAACGCCCAGTTCGGCGAAGGCGGCGACCGCCCGTTGGGCGTCGAACTTGCCGTCGCGCGCCAGGCGAGACAGCGCGGCGGCGGCGATGGATTCCGCGTTGATCTCGAAATGGCGCCGCAGGTACTCGCGATTGTCGCTGCGCCCGAAGCCGTCGGTCCCCAGCGCCTCCAAGCGCCCCGGCAGCCACGGCGCAATCTGATCGGCCACCACTTTCATGTAGTCGCTAGCCGCGATGACCGGCCCGTCGGATCCCTTTAGCGCCTGGAGCAGGTACGGCGTTCGCTGGGGTTGGCCCGGATGCAGGCGATTCCAGCGCTCCACGGCCAGCGCGTCGCGGCGCAGTTCGTTGTAGCTGGTGGCGCTCCACACGTCGGAGGCGACGTCGAACTTTTCCGCCAGAATGCCCTGCGCGCGCAGGGCTTCGTTGAGAATCGGCCCGCTGCCGAATAGGTGTACCCGCGGCTTGCCGTTCGCCGCAGCCTTGACACGGTACAGGCCGCGCAAGACGCCCTCCGTATCCAGGCCCTCCGGCATGGCCGGCATCGCGTAGTTTTCGTTGTACAGCGTCAGGTAGTAGAAGATAGCTTCCTGATTCTGATACATACGCCGGATGCCATCCTGCACGATGATGGCGATCTCGTAGGCGTACGCCGGATCGTAGGCGATGCAGTTGGGAACGGTGCTCGCGTGCAGCAGGCTGTGGCCGTCCTGGTGCTGCAAGCCTTCGCCCGCCAGCGTGCTGCGCCCGGCGGTGCCGCCGCACAGGAACCCCTTGCCGCGCGCGTCGCCGAAAGCCCAAATCAAATCGCCCACTCGCTGGAAACCGAACATCGAATAGTAGATGAAGAACGGAATCATCTCCACGCCGTAATTGGCGTAAGCCGTACCGGCCGCCGTGAACGACGACATGGATCCCGCCTCGGTGATGCCTTCTTCCAGAATCTGGCCGTCCTTCGATTCCTTGTAATACAGGAATATCTCCGCATCGTGCGGCTTGTAAAGCTGGCCTTGGCTGGCGTAGATGCCGAACTGGCGGAACAGCGACTCCATGCCGAACGTGCGCGCCTCATCGGGAATGATGGGCACCACGCGCTTGCCGATTTCGGGATGCTTCAACAGCAGCGTCAGCACGCGGACCATCGCCATGGTGCTAGAAACT
>JANYJN010000148.1 GCA_025358475.1 Candidatus Solibacter sp. | reverse complement strand
CAGCAGGCGAGCGCACTGTACGTGGTTTCGCGATACCTGGGCTACGACACACGGCTCTACGACGGTTCGTGGGATGAGTGGAGCAGGCATACGGAACTGCCGGTGGAGAGCACCGCGAGCGCGAAGAAGTAAGAAGTCCGGGACAGGGGCGAAAAACCACCCCGCGTGGCTTATGGGGCGGACCCCCCGGTCCGCGCGGGACGCCCTCGCCCCGCTGCCCCGGCAACGATATCAGCATCTTGCAAGGTGCCAGGAGGCCGACGGGGGCGTCGGCCGCGGACCGGGGGGTCCGCCCCACCAAGCCAGCCATTCTAGCGAGAGTGCTCAGGTTTTTCATGAAATTTCGCGGGCCGAAGGCCCATTCAAACAGGCCAGGAGGCCTGTCCTACTGGACTGGGGGTTGGGGCGGGGGATTGGGTTTCGGCGGGGGCGCGGGATCGCGGTGGGGGCCCAGGCCGAGAGCGATCAGGGAGAGCGAGTTGATCTTGCCGCTGGAATCCAGATTCTGCTCCGTCTGGAACTTCTTCAAGGCATCGGAGGAGGTCTGATTCCAGGTGCCGGTCGCATCCTCAGGTTTCAGAAAACCTTTGGATGCCAGGGCGCCTTGGATCTCGCGGTAGCGGTCCGGGGTGGGCGAGATTTGCCGGTTGCGCCAAGTGACGCCGCGCTTGCCCGCAGTCTTCTTGCCGCGCGAGGAAGCGTTCCGGGTGGTGATCCCCGGCTTGCGAGAGGATGCCGTGGCGGGGCTCTTCCTGGCCGTGCGCGCCCCCTTTTTTCTGGCCGGCGCGGCGGACTTTTTGGCAGGCGAAGCCTTTTTCCGGGTAGCCGTCTTCTTGGCCGGCGCCGTCTGCTGGGCCGCAGCGGCTCCGCCGGCGCTACAGGCAAGCGCGACGATGGCGGCCATGGCGGCGTAACTCAGGAAGTTCCTCATGGACTCAATGGCTAGTTTAACAATACGGTAAGACACGTTGCTCATGACGCCTGGAGGGCGCGCTTAGAAGCTGTGAAACATTCGGCTATGAGCGGAATTGGCAGGCGGCGTCACCTGCGGCCGACGCCCTCGTCGGCCTGCTCGCACTCTGTACGATGCTGACCCCATCGTGCCGGCAGCGGGAGGGGGGCGTCCCGCGCGGACCAGGGGGTCCGCCCCACCAATGCGGCAGGATTCCATCTCCTGGGCTTAATTAAATGGCATGGGGAGAAAGCGCCTGCCCCACCGTGGCATGCAAACGAGTCGCCGGTGGTGGCGCGGGCGCTTTCTGCGGCGGCCGGAGGAAATCCGGCCGCCGCAGACCGGCCGGGAGGCCCGTCCTACCGTCCTGTGTTCGGCAGCGTGCCGGCTGCGTAACGCGCCGACCAATCATTATTGGGGCCTCTGCTCAGCACGCGGAACTGCACGGCGTCGCCCGGTTTTAGCGCAGCGCTCAACTTTGCGATATCCGCGGTGGAGTTCACCGGCTGGCGGTTGATCGACACGATGACGTCGCCGGGCTGTAAGCCGATGTCGTCGGCGAAGGAACTGGGCTCCACCGCTTTCACCTGCACGCCGCTTTTCTGCTTGATCCCCAGGCGATCGGCCTGCTGCTCCGTAAGGTTCTGGATCTGCATACCGAATTTCGCCGTCGTAGGTTCGCCGTTGGGCGCCGGCTCCTCGCGGCCATTGCCGTCCTGGTCTGGGAAGAGTTGCGCCCGGTCGGCCACTACCACTTTCAGGTCGTGGCGCTTGCCCTCGCGCTCCACCGCGATGTTCAGCGAGGAGCCGACGGGCGTTGCGGCCACGGTGCCGATCAGTTGGTTGCCGTCGGAAATGGGCTTGCCGTTGATGGTGACAAGGACGTCGCCTTCCTTCATGCCGGCCTTCTCGCTGGGGCCGCCAGCGGTCACCTGCTCCACGAACACGCCCGCCTTGACGCCCGCCACCTTCAAGTTCGAGCGGGCCCGGTCAGAGTCGCTCTGCGTGAACCGGATGCCGATGGAGCCGCGGGTGACTTTGCCGTTCTTGATGATATCGTTGTAGACCTGCGCCGCCGTGTTGACGGGCAGGGCGAAGCCGATGCCCTGGTATCCGCCGTTGCGCGTGGCGATGGCCGTATTGATGCCGATGAGTTCGCCGCGGATGTTCAACAGGGGCCCGCCGCTATTGCCCGGGTTGATGGCCGCGTCGGTTTGCAGAAAATGCTGGAACGGACTGGCCGGGTCCACATCGCGCTCCTTGGCGCTGATGATTCCCGCCGTGACGGTAGCTTGGTAGCCGAACGGTGAACCGATGGCAATCGCCCAATCGCCCACCTGCACGGCATCGGAATTGCCCATCTTGGCCACGGTCAGGTCCCGCTTGCTTTCCACGCGGATCACTGCCAGGTCTGTGGCTGCGTCCACGCCCATCACCTTGGCGTCATATTCCACGGGATCGTGGTCGAACTTGACGCGGATGCGGTCCGCCTTGTCCACCACATGGTTATTGGTGAGAATGTAACCGGCGCGATCAACCACCACGCCCGAACCGGTCGCCTCACCCCTGCGCTGCTGCATCTCGGGACCGCCGCCATGGCCGAAGAAGCGGTTAAATAAATCCTCCATGCCGCCGTTGCCCTCCGGCTGATCCTCGTCGGGAGAGGGGACGACCTGCCGCCGCCCGTTGCCGCGGGTGTGGAACGGTGCCTTGGGCAAATATTCGGTCTTAATGTTGACCACCGAAGGCTCTACCTGTTTGGCAATCTGGCTGAATGTATTCGACAGTTCCACCGGGTTGGGAATCACCAGCGCGGTGGCCCCCGGCGCCGCCGGACTATCGCTCTTAGCCGCCTTGACGCCCTGGTTGACCAGCGTCCCGATGACAATGCCAATACTTAGCGTGAACAGAATCAAGGTGAACGAAAGCACCTTCTGTGTACGTAATCTGTCAAATAGGTTCATGGAAATTTCTAACTCCTCTGTGTGTCGCAGCCGGCGAAACGCTCACCGTGCTGGAACTGACTATTCTAATAGATGTGGCCGCGCCTGGAACGGTTTCATCTCTACCAAAAGTACTCCGCTCAAGATGAGCGCCGCCCCCGCCGCGGCTTGCCCCGACAGACCTTCGCGGGCGATGCAGAACGAAGTAATCCAGGCCACCACCGGCTCCAGCGCGTAGATCAGGGCGGTACGCGTCGAGGTGGTGTAGCGCTGCGCCCACGCCTGGATGGTAAACGCTAGAGCAGTACACAGCAACCCTGTTATCAGTATCGCCCAGACCACCAACGGCTGCCACTGGACGCGCGGGGTCTCTACCCAGCAGACCAGGGACAGCGCCGCCAGCGCGGCCGCGCCGATCTGGGTAACGCTCAAGACTTCATAGCCGATGCGATCGGTAAAATGACCGGTTGCCACGATGTGAGCCGCGAATGCAATGGCCCCGCCGAACGTCAGCAGATCGCCGCGGCTGATGGAATTGATTGGGCCTTCGAGCGTCATGAGTCCCATGCCAAGCGTGGCCACCAGCACTCCGGCGACTTCGGAAATGTTTGGCCTCATCTTATAGACGAGCGCGGCGAGCAAAGGTACCATGACGGTTGCGAGGCCGGTCAAAAAAGCCGATTTGGGCGCGGAGGTGGACTGTAAGCCCAACGTCTGAAGCAGGTACCCGGCGAACAGGAAGAGGCCGATCATGGCGCCTGTGGCCACCATCTTCCCGGTCACGCGGGGGGCTTGCGGCGTCCGCCGTTTCCACCTGCTCCCGAACAGCACCGCCAGCGCCACCGTGGCCAGCGAAAACCGCATGACCAGGAACAACACCGGCGAAATCTGGTGCAGGGCGCCCTTGACCAGGACGAACGTGGTGCCCCAGATGACGGCGTTGAAGGCTAGCGCCAGTTCCGCCTTCCAGCGGTTCACTCGCCCTTGCTCCCCGATGCCGTGCGCATCAGCATCAGCAGGGAAAGCAGAATGCGCTTGAGGCCAAGATCCCGGCCTTCGGGACTGAACCACTCCGCCGAGGTATGCGCGGCGCCACCCTGGCCGCCGGCGCCGATGGCGATCGCCGGAATACCCATGGAGAGCGGCAGGTTGGCGTCCGTCGACGCGCAGTCCACGTGCGACCGTATGCCCAGGTGCGCGTCCACGGCGCGAACGAACCGCAAGATGGGTGCCTGTTCGGGTAGTACGGCCGCCGGACGGGAGCCGATCTCGCGAGTCTTCGCTGAAACCCGGCCGCCGGTCTGGCGCTGGTTCTCCAGGTCGCGGGCCCGTTCCACGGCACCGGCCAGGAGGTCCACCAGCTCTTCCATCCGCGCGTTGCTTTCGGAGCGGATATCCACCTTGCAGCGCGCCGCCTGGGCGATGGCGTTGACTCCGCTGCCGCCTTCGATCAGCCCCACGTTGACGGAGGATTTCGGCCCAGAATCGAGGCGCGTTTCGGCGAACAGGGCCACCGCCCGGCAGAGCGCGTGGACGGGATTGCCGACGCCAAAATCGCTCCAGGAATGCCCACCGGGGCCGGTAAACGTGACCTCGAAGCGCCGGCTGCCGAGCGCGCGGGTGGTGATGTGGCCGGTGTTGGCGCCGTCGATCACCAGGTAGCACGCGATCTGCCTGGCCAGCGGAGACGGGCCGCACAGGTGGCGCATGCCGAGCAGATTGCCCTCGCCCTCTTCGCCCACATTAGCCACCAACAGCAGCCCGCATTCGGATTCCGGCAGCCGGGCCGCGGTCTTGCAGGCGCGGGCGATGGCCAACAAGGCGGCGAGGCCGGCACCGTTGTCGGAGACCCCGGGACCGTGGAAGCGGCCAGCGGCGTCCACGGAGATCTCCGCCGGATTGCGCGGCGCGAGCACGGTATCCAAGTGTGCCGTGAGCGCCACGTACGGGGGCGCCCCGAACGTGGCCAGAACATTGCCGGCGCGATCGATGGCGGCATCGCAGCCATAGGAGCGGAACTGCTGCAGGAACCAGGCGGCGCGTTCCTGCTCCATAAAGGTGGGCGCGGGCACGCGGCAAAGCTGCAGGTGAACTTCGTTGATCCACGGCTTCTCGCGCGTGAAGAACTGCAAGCATTCGCGGACTCCAGGGTGGTCCGCAAGTTCGCTTAGGTTCATCCCTGTTGAGGCCGTATTGGCAGCCATGCTTCCTGCCAGTGTACCAGCCCGTGAGCCCTCATCATCTACTGGAGAGCCCTCACGCATCCGGAAACCGCTTGGCGACGGTCGCGGGTCCGATCAGAGCCGCGACCCGTAAGAAGTTGAGAAAGAATTGCGGGGATTGCTGGGTTGACAGAGTCGAAGACCACACTCAGGGCTTGGTGGGGCGGAACCCCCCGGTCCGCGGCCGACGCCCCCGTCGGCCTGCTGGCACCCTGCAAGGTGCTGATATCGTTGTTCCGGCAGCGGGACGAGGACGTCCCGCGCGGACCAGGGGGTCCGCCCCACCAAGCTACACTTCCAGGACGCGACCGTAAGAGAGCGTTCCTACTTGCGCGCCACCGC
>JANYJN010000145.1 GCA_025358475.1 Candidatus Solibacter sp. | reverse complement strand
CAGCAGGCGATAAATCTGCGCGCCGTATTTCTCCACCGTACCGATTCCCAGACCGGGAATGGCAAGCAGTTCCGCCGCCGTAGCGGGGCGGCGCGCCGCCACGGCTTTCAACGTCTGGTCGCTGAAGATGCGGAAGGCGGGAACTCCGCGGCGTTTCGCCTCCGCCAGGCGCCACTGGCGCAGCGCGTCTTCCACCCGCGAATCGGGGGCAAGTTTCGGCCGGTCCGCCGGGCAAGGCGGCGCCGGCGTGGCCACCGCGGCCGGTTTGCGCGACCGCTTAGCCTTGGCGGGCGCAGCCGCCGCTTTCTTCTTCCTGCCCTTGCGTGCTTTGGTGGCAGCTTGCGCCGCGTCCTTCATCAGCAGATCGCCCGGCACGATCTCCTCCAGCGCCTCGCCGTCCGCTGTCAGGCCCGCCTTGCGGTACGGGATGCTCTTGCCGTCCTTTTCGAAGACGGCGTCGGCCAAGCGGAGGAAATTCGCGCGCGCCATGGCGCCCAGGATCTCCTCGAAAGCGTCGCGCGTCATCTCGCCGTGTGGGCAGACTTCGGCGTGCAATCTGCCGGTGGCTCTCGCGCCGCCCGAACGCAGCACCTCGACCACCAAGAGCGCCGCCGCGCGCTCCGCATCGGTGGCCGGACGAAAGCGCTGCCCGGAACACTCGGCGGGGGCGCAGAAATCGCAAATCCCGCAAGCTTTCCGCGCGTCCGCCAGGTCGCCAAAGTGGCGCACCAGGCCGGCCATGCGGCACTCGCTGCTCTCCGCATAGCGCAGCATCATATCCAGTTGCTGCTTCTTCTGGTCGCCCTGCGCGATATAGGGTTCGCGCCAATGGTCGTGCCCGAGGCTCACGTTTTCGGCGAAGTCCACCAGCGCGCCGCCGTGAATCCACAGCTTCTCCAGCGCCTTGTCGAACGCGTCGGGATCCATGCGGATCTGGTGTTGCAGCGCGGCTTTCTCCACCGGCTCGGCGCGCAGACGTCCGAAGATGCCGTCCAGCACCTTCACGTCGGGGTAATCGCGCTCGAAGAAAAAATCGTGCGTGCGGCGGTCCGCGTAGGAGTGCATCAGGATGGTGCGGCTGGGCGCCCCGTCGCGCCCGGCGCGGCCGATCTCCTGGTAATACGCCTCCAGGCTCCCCGGCAGGGCGGTGTGAATCACGGTGCGTACATCCGCCTTGTCGATCCCCATGCCGAACGCGATGGTGGCCACCATCACCTGTATGCCGCCCTTCAGAAATTCCTCCTGGACGCGCTTGCGGTGCTGGGCATCAAGTCCGGCGTGGTAGGCGGCGCAGGGGAAGTGGCGAGCCAGTCCGGCGGCCACCGATGTCGCTTGCGCCCGCGTCGGCGTGTACACGATGGCCGGGCGCCGCGCCTCTTCGAGTAGCAGTTCCAGGGTGAGCGCGGCGCGCCCCGACGGCGCCACCTCCACCACTTCGATTGCCAGATTGTCCCGCCGGAACCCTTGAATGAAGAGCGCGGGCTGCGCCAGGCCCAACTGCACCACGATATCGTTCTGCACTACCGGCGTGGCGGTAGCGGTCAAGGCGATGACCGGGGCGGGCCGCAGGGTAGGCAGATATTGGCCGAGCGTGCGATAGTCCGGGCGGAAATCGTGCCCCCATTGGGAAATGCAGTGCGCTTCGTCGATGGCGATCAGCGACGGCTTGCGCTTGGCCAGCATCTCCGGAAAACCCGCGACGCGCAGGCGTTCCGGCGCAATGAACAGGAACTGCAGGGCGCCGTTGAGGTAGTCGATGCAGGCTTGGCGGGAGGCGGCACGGTCGCGCCCGGAGTGTATGCGCTCCACCGCGAAGTGGCGCTCCTTGAGTTTGGCCACTTGATCTTCCATCAGGGCGATCAGCGGGCTGATCACCAGCGCGGTGCCGCCGCGCGCTACCGCGGGCAACTGGTAGCACAGAGACTTGCCGGCACCGGTGGGCATGACCAGCAAGACGTCGCGGCCCCCAATGACGGCTTGGCAGACGGTTTCCTGGCTGGTGCGGAACGAGGGGAACCCGAAGGCCGTTTGCAGCAGTTCCGTGAGCGTGCCGCCGGCGTAGACGGGCGCCGCCGAAGCCAGCTTGGCAGGCGGAAGCGCCTGCCCCACCTCTGCCGGCTGAGGACCGGCGGTGGTGGGGCGGGCGCGCTCGTCCGCGGGCGACCCCCTGGTCGCGCTCTTGCGCACCGCCGCTGTCTTGCGCGTCTCCGCCGCCCCGCGCGAGCCGGCCCCATCGCGCCAGCCTGTCCCGTCGAGTGACCCCAGAGTTCTCGACACCGCACCGGGCGACTCCGCACCCTCCGCGTCGTGTGACTCCACCGCATCGCGCGACCCCGCCGCGCCACCAGGCCGCGACCGGTGTACCCCAAGGGAGTTCAGAGCGGAGGCGTTTTGGGAAGGGAACGCTCCCTCGCGGTCGCAATTCGATTGGGTGGCGTCGCGGCTGGGCGCAAAGAGTTCGCGGTTTGGTTGGGAGGCGTCGCGGCTGGGCGCGAAGAGTTCGCGGTTTGGTTGGGAGGCGTCGCGGCCCGGCGCGAAGAGTTCGCGGTTCGGTTGGGAGGCGTCGCGGCTGGGCGCGAAGAGTTCGCGGCTCGGTTGGGTGACGTCACTTCTCGATTGGGAAGGAGTGTGGTTCGGTTGGGAAGCGTCGCGGCTGGGCGCGAAGAGTTCGCGGTTCGGTTGGGAAGCGTCGCGGCCCGGCGCGAAGAGTTCGCGGCTCGATTGGGAGGCGTCGCGGCTCAGAGGGGAGAATTCGCCGTTCGGTTGGGAAGCGTCGCGGCCCGGCGCGAAGAGTTCGCGGTTCGGTTGGGAGGCGTCGCGGCTCCGCGCGAAGAGTTCGCGGTTCGGTTGGGTGGCGTTGCTGCTCGGCGCGGAGGGCTCGCCCGCGAACGCCCGCCTGGGCGGCGCCGCCACCCGCCCCACCTTCCCCACCACCTCGCGCACGTAATCCTCAATGCCCTTCACAAAGGGAGCCAGTTGCGCCGTGCCTCGCTGTATGCGGTGCAGGTACGCCTCCCACTGCCCTGTCATGATGGGGCTCTTGACC
>JANYJN010000132.1 GCA_025358475.1 Candidatus Solibacter sp. | reverse complement strand
GATGGCGGATTGAGCCAAAGATAAAGCGAAATTCGGAGTAGACGAGAACCCTTGCCTGAGATAAACTCTTGAGGTTGGCCCGCTGGACGGGGACCGGCCTGGGCCTGATGAGCCAAGTTTCCCCGACTTGAAGAGTGGAGGACTCTAAATATGAAACGAACATTTTTGACTTTAGTTTTGGCGCTGCTGGTTTGCGCGGCGGCATCGGCAACCACGATCCCTACTACGTTGACGGTGAACGCGACCGCTGCGCTCGGGGGATCGGGCGCAACAATCAATGGCACTGCAAGCTTCACGGGCGGTATCGGGAGCGGCACGCTAGCGATTGCCGTCCCCCTGGCGTCACTGGTCACGGATCCCGCGAAATCCACTTTTACCATCAGCGGCCTCCCAGCCGGCAACCTGACAGGCAACGTCGATGTGTCGCAATCGATCCTGACGGGGGGCGCCACTTCTTCCGCCAGCGTGAAAGTGGATGTCATCACCGGCACCGGGAGCTACGTCGGCGCGACCGGCAGCTTTACCCTCACCGGCAGCATCACAGGTGACATATTAAGCGGTTACAAACTCAACAACTTTACCGGCGCCGGCACGCTCACCACTGGTGGGGGCGGCCCGGCAGGTCCGCCGACGCCGACGATCGACACGGTCCAGAATAATTTCGGGCTGATCCGTCCGGGGTACCCCAATTACGGGATCGCACCCAGCGCTCTGTTTTACGTTCAAGGCGCGGCTCTGTCCAACAGCACCACGGATCTGCTATCCAGCGCCGCTCCCGGCCTGCAAACCACAGTCAACGGCGTCACGGTATCGGTGACCTCAGGCGGCACCACGCTGAAATGCCCTTTGTATTACCTCTCGCCCACGCAGGTCGATGCCGTGCTGCCCGGAACAACGCCGCTGGGCAATGCCACCATCACCGTGACCAATAACAACGGCGGCACCAGTGCGGCCTTCCCGATTGTGGTGGTGCAGAGCGGGTTCGGAATCCTCAGCTACAACGGGAGTCTGGCCGCCGCCTACGACGCGAACAACACCATTCTCACCTCCACTAATGCTGCCAATCCCAATCAGGTGATCGCACTGTGGGGATCCGGCGTCGGCTACGATTCGGCGGACGACGACAGGCTCTACCCTCAGAAACAGAACAACCTGACGAGCATCCCCATGAAGGCGTATGTTGGAGGCGTTGAGGCGGTGATCGCCTACCGCGGAAGGTCGCAGTATCCGGGTGTCGATCAGGTAGTGCTGACGATACCGGGTTCGGTGCCCACCGGCTGTTACGTCTCGTTGGCGATTGTCAGCGGGAACATGGTCAGCAACTCCGTCACGGTCCCGATCGCCGCCAGCGGAAGAACCTGTTCGGACTCGAACTCGGCCCTTACGCCCGACATCATTCAGGGCCTGAGCGGCAAGACCACCATCAGGGAGGGATTCCTGGGCGTCGCGCAATCCACCAGCATCACTGCCACAGCGACGCGCACCGACAACATCGTCTTCGGATCTTTTCAAAACGTTACGGGCTTTACCAGTTCCGCTGGTGCCAACCAGGTCTCCATGGGGAGTTGCCTCGTCATCCCCCCCAGCGCCACTTCTTCCACGTCCTCTTCCGGAACTATCACCGGATTGGACGCCGGCTCCGCGATTTCCGTCGCCGGTCCGGCGGGATCGCTCACCCTATCGCAACTATCCTTACCGGGCGTGTCGTTGGCTGGTTTTTATACGACTCCGGACGGGACCGTTCCGGACAGCTTCATTCCTTCCAGTGGCGGCACATTTACGTTCGATAACGGTGCCGGCGGCAAGGACGTGCAGCATTTCAACACTACCTTGGCGCTGCCCCCCGCGTTCACATGGTCCAACGCATCGCAAATCGCGTCGATCAGCCGTGCGCAGGGAGTGAACGTAACTTGGACCGGCGGTGCGGCCGGGTCGTACGTCGACATTACCGGGTCTTCCACTGGAACCATCAATGGCAAGTCGGTCACGGTGAGCTTCGTTTGCCTGGCACCCGTCAGCGCTGGGCAGTTTTCGGTCCCAGTGCCGGTTCTGCTCGCGCTGCCGGCTGGCAGCGGTTCGATGAGCGTTGGGGACTACACCAATCTAAAGTTGTTCACTGCTCCGGGTATCGACCTGGGCATACTGGCCGGATACAACGATACGGACAAGTCACCGATCGCCTACAACTAGCCTTTTGGAGCTATGCACTAACAAAAGCGCACTTCGACCTCCCGCTATACTGAGGGAGAAGTGCGCTTTCCCTTTCGGCTGGCATGGAACAGCACGGCGTCGTACGTGGGGCTGCTTGCAATCTCGTTCGCCCTGGCCCTCTTCGTCAGCTACATCTTCGGACCGCAGATCAACAACTACGCCTACGACAGCATGTTCCGCGCCCACCGGCCGCCGAAACCCGCGCAGCCGGAATCGGTAGTGCTCGCCATTGACGAGCTGACGCTGATGGATTGCGGCGGGATTCGCGGCATCCGGCGGCCCATCGCCCGTGCCGTCGCCCTGCTGGCGCCCGTCAAACCGAAAGTGGTGGCGGTGGACGTCATCCTGGCCGACCGCGGCGACCCGGCGGAGGATGCCGCGCTGGCCGAGGCTTTTCACGCCACCCGCAACCTGGTCATCGCGACCGAACTGATCGATGGCGGCCGTATCTGGGAAGATCCACGCCCCGAGTTCGCCGCTGGCGCCAGCCTGGGACACGTCTCCACTCTGATGGATAAGGACGGTGTGACGCGATCCATCCTGATCGACCAGCACAACGCCCGCGTGCAACGGCGGGCGCTGGCGCTCGAAGCCTTCCTATTGAGCCGCGGTGTGCGCACGCCGCGCGAATCGCTCACCTTCACGCGCTTTCGCGGCGGCCTGATCAGTGCGGAGATTCAGGTGGGCGCGGTCACCATCCCGGTGCTGGAGGACCGGCGCGAACACCGCCGCCTGATGCGCGTGCACTTCTTCCCCCCGGACCTGACCGTGCCCCGCGTCTCCATGAAGCGCCTGCTGGACGATCCGTCTCTCGCCGCCCAATTCGCCGGCAAAGTGGTCTTCGTGGGTGTCACCGCCAATTCGGAGATCCACGACCGTCTGTTTACTCCCTTCGGCATGACACCGGGAACCGAAATCAATGCCGCTGCCTTTGAAACCATGGCGCAGGGGATGTTTTTCACCGATGTGGGGACGCTGTGGGAGAACCTGATTTCTCTCGGCCTGCTGGTGGCCATCGGCCTCGCCTTCCGCTATCTGCCCGGGTGGTGGGCTTACGGCACGGGCGGGTTGCTGCTTTTCGGCGCGACCCTCATTCCGTACCTCTTTTTCCTAAACCAGCGCGTCTTTCCCTTTGCGACTTCCTTCCTGGTGGCGTGGCTGGGAACGCTCACGGCGGCGTCCTACTATCACCTGGTGGTACGCCGCAACCTGCGCATTGAGCAATCGTCGCGCGAGCGCTACCAGCAGGCCATGCACTTTGTGACCCATGAGATGCGCACGCCGCTCTCCGCCATCCAGGGCTCTAGCGAACTGATTTCGCGCTATCCCTTGACGGATGAGAAACGCAAGCAGATCGCCCTGTTGATCAACTCCGAATCCAAGCGCCTGGCGCGCATGGTAGAGATCTTCCTCAACGTGGAACGCCTCTCCGCCGGGCAGATGGAACTCAAGCAGGAGGCCATTTCCGTGAAAGAGGTGATGGAGGTCTGCGTGGAGCGTGTGCGCCCCCTCGCCGAGCGCAAGCACATCGCCATGACCCTGGAAGCCGTGCCCGAAGAGCTCACTCTCACCGGCGACCGCGAACTGGTGGAGTACGCTTGCTACAATTTGCTTACTAACGCGGTGAAATATTCGCCCCAGCGCACCGCGGTGACCGCCTCCGCCTGGAAGCACGATGCCTGGATCCATATCGCGGTCAAGGATCAGGGCATCGGCATGGACCAGAAGGAAGTCAAGCAGATCTTCCAGAAGTTCTACCGCACCAAAAGGGCGGAAGAATCGGGGGAGGCCGGAACCGGAATCGGGTTGTCCATTGTCCAACAGATTGTGGAGCAACACGGCGGGCGGATTGAAGTGACCAGCATGCCGGGGGCCGGCAGTTGCTTCACGGTGGTCATGGCGGCGCGCACGGCGGCCGGTGTGCCCACCGTGGCGGAACGAAATTGATGCAGAAACTACTGTTAGTGGAAGACGACCCGAACCTGCAGTTCACCATCCTCACCGCCCTGGAAGCGCAGGGCTATGCGGTGGATGCCGCCTCCACCACCGGCGAGGCCATGGAGCGCCTGAGCGAGAACGCTTACCCCATCGTCCTCACCGATATCTATATCGACGAGCGCACCGGCCTCGACGTGCTGGTTGCCGCCAAGCTCAAGGATCCGCTCTGCGCCGTTATCCTCATGACCGGCCGCGGGAGCGTGGAAACCGTCATGGCCGCTACCCGCGGCGGGGCGTTCGAGTATATCGCCAAGCCCTTCGAACTGGACACCCTCTTCGACGCCCTGACCCGGGCCGAGGCCTTGCGCAACGATACCGAAGCCGAAGCCGTGGACGAGGAACCGCCGGAGAGCGTCATGATCGGCAGTTCCGCGGCCATCGTCGAGATCTACAAGTTGGTGGGGCGGGTCGCCGCCACCGACGCCACCGTGGTGATCGAGGGCGAAACCGGCACCGGCAAGGAACTGGTGGCCCGCATGATCCATGGTTATAGCCTGCGTGCCAAACAGCCCTTCGTGCCGGTGGATTGCGCCGCCATCGCGCCTTCGCTGCTGGAAAGCGAACTCTTCGGCGCCATGCGCGGCGCCTTTACCGGGGCCGACCGCGACAGCGCCGGCGTCTTCGAAGCCGCCAACCGGGGCACGGTTTTCCTGGACGAAATCGGCGAGATCGATAAGAGCTTTCAGGGCAACCTGCTGCGCTTCCTCCAGGAGCATGAAATCCGCCCGCTGGGCGCTTCCCGTGCCAAGGAGGTGGATGTCCGCGTCATCTGCGCCACCAATCGCGACTTGCAGCGCCTGGTGGATGAGGGCAAGTTCCGCGAGGATCTCTGGTACCGCTTGAACACGGTGCGCATCGTCATGCCGCCCTTGCGTGAGCGGCGCGACGATATCCCCCTGCTGGCGCGTTTCTACGTCAACAAGTACAACGGGCTGTACCACCGCGAGGTCAAGTTGATGGATTCGGGCGTTCGCGCCTTGCAGGATTATACCTGGCCCGGCAACGTGCGCCAGTTGCAGCACGTCATCGAACGCCTCATCATCCTGGCCGGCCGCGTCGACCGGGAAACCGTCTTCGAAGCGCTCACTTCCATGGAATCGCGCGACAAACCGGTGGATACCCTGGCGGATGTGCAGGAGGACAAGATTCGCGAGGTGCTGGCCGCCACCGGTGGCAATAAGAGCAAGGCCGCGCAGATTCTGGGCATCGAACGCAAGACCCTGTATCGCAAACTGGAGCGCATGAAACTCTAGCTGCCCCGGCCTCCCTCATGATCGATATCCACAGCCACATTCTGCCCGGCCTGGATGACGGATCCAAGAGTCTGGAGGAGTCCGTCGCCATGCTGCGGCAGGCGGCCGCCGCCGGTACCACCGATATCGTGGCCAGCCCGCATGCCAACCAGGATTACGAATTCGATCCGCTGGTGGTAGAGCGGAAAATCGGCGAACTGCAGGCGGCGGCGGGCGATGTTCCGCGGATTCACTATGGCTGCGATTTCCACCTCACCCTGGAGAATATCGAGGACGCCTTGCGCTCGCCCGGGAAGTACTCCATCAATCACCGCGGATACCTGCTGGTGGAGTTCTCCGATTTCCTGATTCCCAAAACCACCGATCAGCTCTTCGCCCGCATGATGAAGGTGGGCTTGCGTCCCATCGTGACCCATCCGGAGCGCAATCAGTTGTTGCAGCGCCGCCTGCCGGAGTTGGAGGCGTGGGTAGCGCAGGGCGTCCATTTGCAGGTGACGGCGCACTCCCTGTTGGGCCGTTTCGGTAAGGCCGCCAAGGGTTGCGCGCACGAGTTGATGGGGCGCGGCTTGGTGCATTTCCTGGCCAGCGACGCCCATGACACCAAGTGGCGCACCACCGCCCTAGACGAATCCCGGCAATACGTAGACCGGCGCTTTGGCTGGGAAGCGGGCTTGCGCCTGTTCGAGGAGAACCCGCGTTCGGCCCTGGCCGGCGTGCCTCTGACCGCGCTCCCGCTCGCTATCCGTCGCCAACCGTGGTACGCGTTCTGGTAGGCCACTCCAGCAGGCACATTGAACGGCCGCGCCGGGCGTGCTACAAACGAAATGCATGGACAAGACCATCCGTAAATACACCAGCCTTGACGAAATGAAGGCGGACGAATACCGGTACTGGCAGAGCCGCCCGGTGCATGAGCGGATGGACGCGGTCTCTGAACTCACCCTTGCCATGTACGCGATGAAGGGCGCAACCCCGGATGTACCCAGACTTCAAAGAACTCTTGTCCGTATTCAACGCCCACAGCGTTAAGTACCTGATAGTGGGAGGGTACGCAGTATCGTTCCACGCGCAACCCCGCGCCACCAAAGACATCGACATTCTGGTTAAGCCCGACGCCGGGAACGCAAAGGCGACCTACGCGGCTCTGTCGAAATTTGGTGCGCCGCTCGAGGGATTGGCACCGGAGGATTTCGCCGGGCCCGGTTCGTTTTTTCGTATGGGCCGCGAACCGGTTGCCGTAGATATTCTTTCGGAAATCCCAGGTGTGGACTTTGACGCTGCATGGGAAAAACGCGTTGACGGGGTCATCGATCCGGCGAGTGGCCTTACTGCGCACTTTATCTCTGGTGACCACCTTATGGCCGCGAAGATCGCGGCGGGGAGGCCGCAGGATATCGCGGATGCGGCCGCGATTCAGAAGGCCGCTGCCAGCAAGGCGCCGCGGCAGCACGAAAAGAAACCCCCGGGCAACGAAACCGAGCGGCCCTAATCGGTAGACCCGCCTCGATCACCGCTACAACGTCCTAAGCCTCATAAATGGTCTTCTGCGGGAAAAACACCGTTGCGTTTATATCAACACTGCCCTACACCAAAACCGTGAAGCTGGATTCGGTGCGCTGTACGGGCCGGTAAAGGGTGTCGCGTTCGATGGGTTCTCTGCCCGCCTTGCGGATCAAATGCAGCAGCTCGTTGCGCCGCAGTCCCTGGGCGGTAGTGGCGCCGGCATCGTGATAGATACGCTCTTCCACAATGGTGCCGTCCAGGTCGTCGGCCCCGAACTTGAGCGCGATCTGCGCCATCCGCGGGGTCATCATCACCCAGTAGGCCTTGATGTGCGGAATGTTGTCCAGCATCAGACGCGCCACCGCGATGTTCTTGATATCGCTAAACCCGGTAGTCTTCGGGATGTGCTGCAACGCGGTATTGTCGGGATGGAACGCCAGCGGAATGTAGGTCACGAAGCCATGCGTCTCGTCCTGTAAAGCGCGCAGGCGGACCAGATGGTCGGCGCGGTCCTCGTCATTCTCCAGGTGGCCGTACAGCATGGTGCAGTTGGAGCGCAGACCCAACTGGTGGGCAATGCGCGCCGTCTCCAGCCATTCGTTGCCGTCGATTTTGTGATCGCAGATGATTCGCCGCACGCGCTCGTTGAAAATCTCGGCGCCGCCCCCTGGTAGGGAATCCATGCCGGCGTCGCGCATCCGCTCCAGGGTTTCGCGGATGGAAATCTTGCTCCGCCGCGCCAGGTAGGCGACCTCCACCATGGTGAACGCTTTCAGGTGCACTCTGGGGAAGCGCTGCTTGAGGCCGCGGAGCATCTCGCAGAACCAGTTCAGGGTCAGTTCCGGGTGCAATCCGCCGACGATGTGGAACTCCGTGACGGCCTCGCTCCAGCCTTCGCCGGCGCGCTGCCAGACCTCTTCCAGCGACATGGTGTACGCCTTGGGGTCGCGCACCCGCTTGCCGAACGCGCACAAGCGGCAACTGGCCACGCACACATCGGTCGGATTGATGTGCCGGTTGACGTTAAAGTAGGTCTTCGAACCGTGCAGGCGTTCCCTCACCAGGTTGGCCAGATAGCCGAGTGCCAAGATATCGGGGGTGCGGTAGATCGTCACGCCGTCCTCGAAAGACAAGCGCTGGCCCGCTTCCACCTTGCCGCGAATCGGGTTCAAACCTTGATCGTCAAATACCACTTGCATGTTGTTCAGGCACCCGGTTTGAGGAGGAAAATATCAGCAGCCCAGAATACTAAGAATAACACGCTGACATAACCGTTCATGGTGAAGAAGGCGGCGTTGACGCGCGAGAGATCGTCCGCTTTCACCAGGGAATGCTCCCAGATCAGCAGGGTCGCCACCGCCGCCACCCCCACCACGGCGAGCGCCCCCAGATGCAGCGTGTGGACCAGCGCCAGCAGGCAGACGATCATGAGCGCGTGCAGCACCTGAGCTACGTGCAGCGCTCTAGCGATGCCGAGCGCGCGCGGCACGCTGAACAACCCCTCGGCGCAGTCGAATTCGAAATCCTGGCAGGCATAGATGACGTCGAACCCGGCGGTCCAAAACATCACCGCGGCGGAGAGCCACAGGATGCGCGGGTCCAGCGCGCCGCGCACCGCCATCCACGCCGCCGCCGGTGCTATGCCCAGCGAGAAGCCCAGTACCAGGTGCGAGAACGCGGTGAAGCGCTTGGTGAACGAATAAAAAAAGACGATGCCCAGGGCCACCGGAGCTAGCCGAAGACACAGCGGATTCAACGCGCCAGCCGCCACCAGGAAGAGCGCCGCCGCCGCCACGACGAAGCCCCAGGCGAAGCCGCGCGAAAGCATCCCGGCGGGCAATTGGCGCATTTTGGTGCGCGGATTGCGCCCATCTATCGGCGCATCCACCAGCCGGTTGAACGCCATAGCGGCGGAGCGCGCCCCCACCATCGCCACCGCGATCCAGGCCAGCTTTCCGCCGATTTCGGCCGCCGCGTAGCCGCCGTCGCGGAAAGCCAGCAGCGCCCCCGTGAGGGCGAACGGCAGAGCGAAAACCGAGTGCTCAAACTTGATCATGTCGAGCGTGAGGCGCAGGCGTTTCCAGAGCATGGTGTTCGGCAGCCCTCCCATTTTACCCTCAAGCGCCCACGTGCTACAGTGACGTACGGGCGGACTCGTGCACATGCTGGAAGCCTTCTCACTGTCTGATATGGGATGCGTCAGAACCAATAACGAGGATTATTGTTTCATTGACGCCGAGCGCGGACTCTACGTCCTTGCCGACGGCATGGGCGGCGCCAAGGCGGGCGAGCATGCCTCGCGCATCGCCGTGGAAGCCGTGGCCGAGACCGTCCGTCTGTCCCCTCAACGCGATTCCCAGGTGCTGATCCGGGCCGTCGAAGAGGCCAACCGGCGGGTGATCGAGGCGGCTCGTGACAACCCCAGCTTGGAAGGCATGGGCACTACCCTGGTGGCCGCCCTCGAACTGGATGAGGAACTTGCCATCGCCAGCGTCGGCGACAGCCGCGCCTACCTGTTGGATACCAGCGGCTTGCACGCCATCACCGACGATCAGACGTGGGTCAACGAAGTCGGCCGCCCCCTGGGGCTTGACGAGGAGGCCCTGCGTCATCACCCCATGCGGCATGTACTCACCATGGCCATCGGCGCCAGCGCCCCGCTGACCATCAACCACTACCGCGTGCCCCTGGCGACGGGCAATCTGGTACTGATTTGCAGCGACGGATTGCACGGCGTGGTGGAAGCCACGCAGATGGAACAGATCCTCGATGGTGGGCGCAGTGGCGCTCCGCTTGAGGAAAGCTGCCGCAATTTAATCGAGGCGGCCAAGCAGGCGGGCGGTCCGGACAACGTGACCGTCGTGCTGATGCGAAAAATCGGATAATTCCGCGCCGCGCGCCGCACTAATCCTTCTACCGTGTAGTATGGTGCTTTCGCGGGTTGGGTGAAGGCGCCTAACTGCCCGGTCAGAGACTTTGTTCTCCCGAGGGATATTTTGTACCTGAAATCGGTTGGGTTCGCCGCCTTCTGGCTGTTGTGGGCGGCGGCAGCACTTGCCCAGGTGGCCATCCTGCAAATCCGCGTGGTTGAAGGCGAAGGCACCGTACACCTGCCAGGGTCGCGCAGTACCCGCCCTATTACGGTGGATATTACCGACGAGACCGGAAACCCGGTCGCTGGCGCGGCCGTCAGCTTCCATCTCCCCGGGGAAGGACCGGGTGGGGCGTTCGTCAACGGCTTGCGCACGGAAGTCGTCATTACCGACGCTCACGGGCGCGCCAGCCTGCGCGGCTTGCTGGCCAATCGCCTCCCCGGCCGGTTTCAAGTTCGGATCCTGGCATCCAAGGAGCAGGCGCGCGCCGGCACGGTATCGTTCCAGTACGTGGCCGAGCCTAGAGGCAGGGCGGCGAAAGCGACCGCAGCTCGGACCGGCCGCGGAAAGTGAAGCGTGGGGAGCGCGGCCCGGCAGCGAGCCGCGCGTATCGATTGGAGGGGGGGCGGAGCACCCTTTGGGGTCCGCCCCCCAAAGGGCTTTATGCGTTCTGGCGCAGCCAGTCGCGGAAGGCGTCGCGGTAGAGAACGATTCCCTTACGCGAATACTTCAAATACCCCTGGCGCCGGAACTGATTCATATAGTGCGTGACGATCTCCCGCGAGGTGCCCACATACTGGGACAGCAATTCGTGGGTGAACGGCGTCATACGGACCGAGCCATCCTCCTCCGCCGTGCCCAGGCGTTCCGAGAAACGGATGAGCGAGCGCGCCAGGCGGCGTGCGATGTTGTCCACACTGAAGCTTTGGATGCGGTGCGTGAAATCGATGGTCCGCTGCACCAGAATTTGCATCAGCGCCACCGCCAGGCGGGGACGCTTGGTGACAATGTCCTCGATTTCGGCTGAGGTCCAGGCCATCAACCGGGTGTTTTCCAAAGCCGTGGCCTGCTCGCAGCGATGAGGCAAATTCAGCAAAGCGGACTCGCCAAAGAACTCGTCAGGCTGATAGATATCGACCACCACCTGGTGGCCGTCGTCGGCCAGGCGGGAAACTTTGATTCTGCCTTCGATGATCAGGAAGATGTTGGTGGAAGGTTGGTCCTGATTGTAGATCATCTGACCCTTCTTATACTCCACAATGCTGGAGCAGGGCAGATGCGCGAGCGGATCTTCGAGTGCTTTTTGGGGTGCTAGTACCGTGGGGCTTGTTGCCATTTTGTCTCCTCCATCCGTCTATTTTATTTATTGTCTGATTGGGGCGTTGGCGCGCAGGTTTCGCTGACGGTCTCGATACTGCGAACCTTGAAAACTGGGCGGGTGCTTCCCGAACTGGATGTCCCTCGGACAGTCACCTTGTGGCCCACGTGTTTGGCGAACCCTTCCGTAGGAAAACCGTCCGCCTCCAGATCGGCCACCGGGCTTAAATTCCGGTCGTCGACCAGGATATAGTGACCTTCCTTTTGATCCACGCAGCCGGAGAGCGACGACCCGGACGCCGCCTGTTTCTTGCCGGGCGCCTTTTGTCCACTGTTAGATGCCTGGGCCGCGGCGAGAGCAGTCGCGGGCGCCAGGACGGCGAAAATGGTTAACGTGAAGAGCAAGGCCGATTGAAGTCTCATAGAATCACTACTGCCACACT
>JANYJN010000115.1 GCA_025358475.1 Candidatus Solibacter sp. | reverse complement strand
CAATTGCCAATCGCCGCGGATCCAACGATGCCGGCGGCTCACGTCGGCGCTATACCGCGCCGGATATTCCTCGTACACCTGCACATCGGTGAGCAGGCCGCTGCGTGCGTAGCAGCCCTCCACCAGATCGTGACTCAGGATGCGGTTGTCCGGAAAACGCCCCTGGAGCGCGCGTTCGAACGCATCCACATCGTAGATGCCCTTGCCGATGAACGAACCCTCGCCGAACAGGTCCTGGTACACGTCGCTGACGGCCCGCGTGTATGGGTCAATGCCCGCCTCGCTGCCAAACAGCCGCGCGTAACGCGATTGGGTGGTGCCGGGCAGACGCACGCCCACTCTGGGCTGCAGGATGCCGTACCCCTGGCAAACGCGCTCCTGTTCTTCACAGTAGCGCGGGCGATTCAACGGATGCGCCATGGCGCCTACCAGTTGGCGCGCAGCCTCGCGCGGCAACTGGGTATCGGTATCCAGCGTGATGACGTACTTCACGTTGGTCAGCTTCGCGGTATCGCCAACGATCAGCGAGAAGGCGTCGGCGGGACCGCCGCGCAGCAAGGCATTCAAGGCGCCGAGTTTGCCGCGCTTGCGCTCGTAACCCATCCAGAGGCGTTCCTGGGAATTCCAACGGCGCGGGCGATGAAACAGAAAAAAGACCGCGGCCCCGCCGGACTGGTACTTGGCATTCAGGTCTTCGATTCCCTGGCGCGCCAGGCGCAACAGCGATTCGTCCTCGGGTTGCACCTCCTGGCCGGCGTCGTGAAAATCGGTCAGCAGGCCAAAGTGCAGGTTGGCGTCGCGGTTCGCCAGAAACCGCACCTCCAGGGCCTCGATCAGTCCGGCGACATGGCCAGGCTTAGCGAGCATGGTCGGCACCACCACTAAAGTGCGGCACTCCGGGGGAATACCCTCGGAGAAATCCATCCGCGGCAGCGCGCGCGGCGTCACCAGCAACGTCACCACCCAATTCACCAGGGCCACGGCGAGCTGGCTGGCCGCCACCAACGACAGAACCGCGATGGCCCCGAGCGTCCAGACATCCACCCGGCTGCCGTGGGCCTTGGCAACCAGGAATCCAGCCAGCGCCAGCGTGCTGAGAACGATTCCTCCCACGTAGAGCAGCACGGGCCACCGGCGGCAGGCTCTGCCCAACCGCACTCTGGACGGAAGGCGCGCATCCACGGCGCGCTCCAGTTGTCCCACGCCCTCGCCGATCAAGTAGAAACCAACGTGGGCCGCGCGCTCTTGGGCGCCCTGGGCGGCCGCGCCGGCCTGCGTCAGTTCGATCGCCTTTTTGGCCACATCGCATTCCAGCAGCCCGCTGTACTTGGCGATCTTCTCCACCACGTGGCGATAGCGGTCGCGGGTGGCGAATTCCATCTTTTCGTAAACTCCGCCGACATCCTCCCGCAGGGTCCGATCCACCACGCTCATGGTCTCGACGAACTTGCGCCAATCGAGCGCGCTCAAATAGCGGAGGCTGCCGATGCTGTTGCTCATCGACACCTGGTTGGCGGCCTGTTTCTGGTTTTCCGCCTGCACCATTTGCTGAATCGTCCAGCCGGATTCGGAGAGACGCTGCTCAATCCAGGTGAGCGGTAGGGCCAGGGATGGACCCTGTCCCTGCAAGCGGCGGGTCAGTTCGGCGACGAACGCGCTTTCCATGGGCGGGTTGGAGCGAGCCATGTCGGCGATCGCCAGGATGAGGTTCTTCGGATCCTTCTCGGCGGTCTCCATCAGCCGATCCGCCCAAGTGTCGGCGCGATTCCGGCCGATGCGGTCGGTGGCGATGCGGGCGGCCACGCGGCGCAGGTTCTCAATCAGCGCCAGGCGCAACATGATGGGCAGGGCCCACAACTCGCCGAGAGCCAGCGGGGTCGCGGTCTGGTAGGCGGCCACAAAGCTGGTGAGACTTTCGGGGTCCACGCGCCCATCGCCGTGGGAAATGATCTCCAGCGCAATGTCGTAAACGCGGGGAAGGCCGGCGGAAACTCCATTGAGCAGGCGCGGCAGTTCCCGGCTGTACGGTTTGGGCAAATGCCGTTTGGCGGTGCGAATCTGCTCCTCGATCAAATAGAAGTTGTCCAGCAGCCATTCGCCGGCGGGGGTGATTTGGCGACTGGCGGCCACGGCATCGTTGATCAGCCGGTGGACACCCGTCAGCACGCTCTCGTTCTCGGCAAGCCGCGCCAGCAGTTGGTCCGGAGCGCGTCCGGGACTGAGTTTGTGGAGGTTCGCCAGCGTCCTGCCATGCTGCTTCATCTGCTCTGCGCTGAGCAACTCCGAGCGCAACGGCGGGGCGTCGCCGTATTTCCCGGAGCCGCTTCGCGAGAGGCCCCGATTCAGCAGGTTGCCGACGATTGCTTTGCTGCTTTCCTTGAGTTTGCGATTGCCTTTGTTTAGCAGCACAAGAAATCACCTTCGCAGTCCGAAACCCATCGTACGGAAACGTCCGATGGCAGGCCAAGCGGCAGGAATTCAGCGCGGGGACATGGGTTCCTGTTCAGAGGCACAACTGGTTTCCTTTTGTTTGGGTTGGGAGGAAAAATGGCTTTGCTTGGTATTTTGGCTCCGGGAGCGTTGGCAAAGGCGTTGGGTCTGCGCGCAACTTTGATTCCTTGGGGTATCGGGTTCACAGAAAGGCTGGATTTTATTGTATATGAAAGACCTCTTTGAGTTCGACCGGCAAACTCGGGGAGGATGACGATGATGCGAGGAAACGGGCATAAGGGGATAGCTTCCGATACGAGAGATAGCACAGGGAGGAGGTGCAGTCCGAAATTCGGCGAAGGTACGCGATGGAAGGGAAGGGAGTTATATTTCCGGGCAAGCGGTGACGTAAACCTAATAGGAAAGAAAAGGGCGAGCGTCCTCAGAACTGGATGACGGCCAGGTTGGGAACCATGTGGAAGTGGCGCAGATTCCGGGTGGCGATCCCATAGCCGAAGTGGAGGGCAGTGAAAACGGAATCGTGCGACCGGTCTGCCGCGCCTCAGCGTCGAATTTCGCCGCAAGCTGGGCAATTTCTCTAGTGAACGGTTCCACCGGGATGGCCGCGAAAACCGTGTGCAGGTAGTCGCGCCGCTTCCGCGCCTACTCCGTGGTCTGGGCGCGATGCAGGCCGTGCTCCAGTTCTATCACGGTAATGGAAGAGAGCACAATCCCGGTTTCTCCGTGCTCATGTTCGAGAGAGGCCAGCAACTGACTCACCGGCCTGCGTCGCGCTGGCGGCAATCAGCACACAGAATCGAGGACTAATCCCATGGCGGCGGGCTAAACGGTTCGCGGTGAGCATCCGTGGCCGCTTGCACGTCCTTGGTACGGAGTCCTAGGCGACACACCGTGTGTGTGTGGTTGGAGTGCAGTTAAACAACCGCTCGCAGCCTAGAAGCGATAGATGACAAGCGATCACAACGGCATAATAATGGAGCCGATGGCTCAATGGAGAGCGGCGAGGAATCAGTTCTGCATCTACACCAGATTCTACTGCGACCTTGACATATCCAAGTACGGCGTTACGCAGTTCCCGCATAGCGATATTCTGCTTGCGCGCTTTCACCGTCAAGTCCAAGTCTATACATTCGGCAACGAATACACCGGACTTCTCGCGGTAGACAAAGCAACGGACAGTGAAACACTTGTCCACCCGACGAGGTTTTTTTACGATGGGAGACGCGGGCGCTAAAGTGTCGGCGGGCATAGTCACTCCACCATATTATCGACCAAATGGAGCGGAAAACACAATAGAGTATTTTGCTATCGTGCCATTTCGAGCACGAAAAACGCAACACTGGCCCTCCTGGCTGTGTGTTTCGTAGCCCCATAGAACTCTTGCCTGCTGAACTCAGATTGCCGAACCATAGAGTGCATCAGTTTGTCATCAAACTCTTTATAACCAACATCTACGGAGACAAGGGCGGTCTTCCTTTTGCCTCTCGCAGGCCTAAAGTATTGGGCATGCGATCCGGTTTGCCCACGTTTTGTGAAACCGAGGGCTGTGAGTATTTGAATCACCTCGGCGGGTGTTAATGGCGGGTAGGATCGTTTTCCCAAAATACAACCCAAAGGCGTTAATAGGACAAGTTTAGCCTAAATCGGGTATTTGTGTGCTGCCGAGTTGACGTGCGGCAGCACACTGATTCGGTTGACTGTTTTGCGTTGACGGACGGGTGCGCGGGGGCCAAAATGAAGGTGTCAGCGCTTCATTCGTTTTCCGCCATCAACGCGGAATCGCAAATTTCAGGGTCGGTCACGTCCACACTAGCAACGCAACTTTAGGACACTACCGGCGGCTTTGCCGGCTAAAGACTGCATGCACCCGCTCGACCCTGACATACACGCCAGGGTCACCAACTTCGGCCTTCCTACCGCTAAAGAGTAAGCTCCCATGCGTCCCAAGAGCTCTTCTTCACTTCGGAAGGAACCGCCCTACCGCCCCGGTGGAGGCTCTCAGGAAGTAGCTCCTACGCTAGGATTCCACCGATTGGCTGGTATTGGCGCAGAACGCTTCCAAGTGGCACACTGCGGGCTGAGCAGGCGTCTCAGACCGCTCACGCCACGTTATAATCAATGGGGAATTCCACAAAAAAATAAAGGAGTCTGTCTTGCGAAGAAAAGTCACGGTTGTGGGCGCCGGCAACGTCGGCGCGAATTGCGCGGTGCGGATTGCCGACAAGGAACTGGCCGACGTCGTTCTGGTGGACGTGGTGGAGGGTGTTCCGCAAGGCAAGGGGCTCGATTTGCTCCAATCCGGCCCGGTACAGGGCTACGATGTCAACATCACGGGCGCCAACGATTACGCGCCCACGGCGAATTCCGATATCGCCATTATTACCGCCGGGTTCCCCCGCAAGCCGGGGATGAGCCGCGACGACTTGCTGCTGGCTAATTTCGAAGTGATGAAGACGGCGGCCGCGGGGGTGGCCAAGTATTCGCCGAACTGCATCATCATTGTGGTGACGAATCCGCTGGATGCCATGGCGCAGGCAGCGTTCCTGGTTTCCAAGTTCAGCAAGAACCGCGTGATCGGCATGGCGGGCGTGCTGGATAGCGCGCGTTTCCGCACCTTCATC
>JANYJN010000076.1 GCA_025358475.1 Candidatus Solibacter sp. | reverse complement strand
GCCGCCAAGGCCCAAGCCGCAGCCAACGGCAAGACCGCAATCGATCCCGCGGATTATATCCCGGCCTGCGTGGAAGCCTGCCCCGCTGGCGCCATCCACTTCGGCGATCTCAACGACCCGGCCACCGAAACCGCCCAAGGCGCGCGCCTCCCCGAAAGCTTCCGCATGTTGGAATCCCTCGCCACCGATCCCAAGATCTACTACCGGTCCCAGAAAAAATGGGTGCGCGAAATCTCTCGCGCCCCACGCCCCGGAGCCGCCAAGGAGACCTCACGTGGTTAACAACGTGGATAAAGAATTTATCACCCGCGGTGTCCGGCGCTGCTCCACCCCCCGCTTCGTCCTCTGGCTCGCCCCCTGGGTTGCCCTGCTCCTCTTCGGCGTCTATAGCGCCGGTCTGTGCCTGGTCAAAGGCTTGAACCAGACCAATATGGACAACCGCTATGCCTTCGGCCTGTGGATCTTCGTGGATCTCACCATCATCGCCCTCGGCGCCGGCGCCTTCTTCACCGGCTTCCTGCTCTATATCCTCAAGTTTAAGGAGCTACGGTCCGTCATCAACAGCGCCGTCGTCATCGGCGTGGTCTGCTATAGCGGCGCCATGGCCGCGCTCATGGTGGATGTCGGACAACCGCTCCGCGCCTGGTTCACTTTCTGGTATCCCAACGTGCACTCCATGCTTACCGAGGTCACGTTCTGCATCAGTTGCTACCTGGCCGTGCTGTTGATCGAGTACCTGCCCATCGTCCTCAAGAACCGCAAGCTGCGCGAGGTTCCTGGATTCCTGGTTTTTGAGTTCGAACTGCACAAGCTGATTTACGTCCTGGCCGGCGTCGGCACCTTCCTCTCCTTCTTCCACCAGGGCTCGCTCGGCGGCCTCTACGGCGTGCTCCGGGGACGCCCCTTCGCTTTTCGCGAAGGCATTTTCGTGTGGCCCTCCACCTTCTTCCTCTTCATCATTTCCGCCGCCGCCGTAGGCCCCAGCTTCCTCATTCTCACCACCTGGCTGGTGGAGAAAATCACCGGCAAACGCCTCGTAAAAGACCGCGTATTCAACCTGTTGGCCCGCATCTCCGGCATATTGCTTGCCATCTACGTGCTGGCGAAAACCGTCGATACCCTGATCTGGATCAACCGCACTTCGCCCGCCCTCGGCTTCACCGCCTCGCAATACTACGATTGGAAACCCTTCGGCACGTGGATTCTCTTCGCCGAGATCGTGCTCTGCGGCCTCGTGCCCGCGCTGATCCTGCTCACCCCGCGCCTGCGCGCCCGCCGCGCCTGGTTGATTCCTGCCGCGGCACTGGCCTGTACCGGCATCGCGCTCAACCGCTATGTGCAGACCGTGCAAACCATGGCGCTGCCCACCCTGTCTTTTGATAAATTCCTCAGCTACACGCCAAGCTGGCAGGAAACCGGGACCTTCCTCGGCGTCCTCGCTTACGGGGTGATCGTGTACTCATTCTCATTCCGCTACTTCCGGATCTTTCCCGAAGAGCGCGAACTCAAAACGGAGGCGCGGCCCCGGCACGAAGAAGAGCCCGCCCTCGCAGGGAGGTTCTAATTTATGTTTCCGTGGAACTACGGTTTTCATTTTGGCGCCGCCAGCTACATTTTCCTGGGCGCTTTCTACATCGTGGTGCTGGTGGTCGCTACCACCCTCCTCAACGCCCTGTGGCGCACCAAACACAGCCTGAGTGAGGGCAAGGTGGAAGACATCCGCTGGCACTCGGATTTTCACGATCTCTCCGCCGCAGACCGCTCTTGCCGGCACGTCCTCACCGGCGAGTTCACCAGCCGCGAATGCCCGCATGCCTTCGATTGCCGCCAGTGCGAGACCCACGCCAAGCTCATCGCGCTGCACCCGCCGGTGCACGCCGCCGAAGCCGAAGCCGAAATATTCGGCATGTCGTTTCCCCTTGACCGCATGTACCATCGCGGCCACACCTGGGCGCGTCCCGAAGCCGACGGCACGGTCACCGTCGGCCTCGACGATCTCGGCGCCCGCCTCCTCGGTACCCCCGACGCGGTCGATCTGCCCCGGCCGGGATCGCGCGTCCAGGTCAACGGCACCGCGTTCCGCATCCACAAGCGCGAGGCCAATGTCCGCGTCCTCTCGCCCGTGGATGGCGAAGTGGTCGAAACCGGCGGCCCCGGCCGTGGCTTTTTCCTCCGCGTGAAGCCGCTCTCCGGTCCCATCGACATGCGCCATCTGCTGCGCGGCTCCGAAGTGAAGCCCTGGCTGATGCGCGAACTCGAGCGCCTACAACTGGCCCTTACCATGGAAGGCGCGTCCGTGCCCAGCCTCGCCGATGGCGGCGTGCCCGTGTCCGACATCGCCGCCGCCTACCCGAGAACCGATTGGGACGCCGTCTGCGGCGAAATGTTCCTGGAGCCCTAAAGCCGCCGCCGTTCCATCCACCATCGGTGCAGCGCGATCACAGACCAGACAGCCTCCACCATGCCGAATGGCCACGCCCCCTGCATGAAACCATACACCGATGCCAGCACGCAGGAGCCCGAGAACGCCAGCACGAACCAGTTGCTTCGCTTCTCCAGGGCATAAAAGACCAGCATCAGCGTCACGGCCGAGAGCCCGTACAACGTCAAGCCATCCATTCTTTCCTCCTGCCAGATCCCGCGATCATAGCAGGCTCCTGGTTCCCGAGAGAATCCTAGCGTAGAGCCTACTCCCATCGGAGCCGCGGCCGTAAGTACCTGCCGAGTCGAATTCGTGCCGGAATCGGCAGGGTTTTTCTTCTGCGCTCTCCGCGCCCTCTGCGCGCCGCCAAGAGAGGCACAAACCTACCCTTCTCGCCGAAATTGGTTCTCGTTTTCTCTGCGCTTATCTCAGCGATCTCTGCGCCTCTGCGTTGAGCTAGTCTTCTTGTTTGGTTCCGGCTTCGCCGGGTGAGGGAGCGATTTCCCCGGCCCTTCCAACGCTCCTTCACGGTCGCGGCCCTGGTGGGGGTCGGCGTTGCTCCACTTCTGTGTCGCGCATCCCCGCCAGTTCCGGAAGGAATTTGACCCGGTTCTTACGGTCGGATGTCTGCTCGGAGTGGCAGCCGGACGCCGCCCTTTAAGACCGCCATCATCACCGCCGCCACATGCAGCGCCATGCTGAAGCGTCCGTCCACCATGGCCCGCGCCAGTTCGTCCAGAGACCAGGTCAGAACTGCAATGCCTTCTTCCGGCTCTCTGCCGACCGCGCGCCGCACGCCTTTCGCCACGCAGGTCCAGATGCGGTTGCCTAACCGTCCGGTGTCCGGCTCCATGGCGCCGAGCACTTCCCACGCCCCGCCTTGATATCCGGTTTCTTCCAGCAACTCGCGGCGCGCCGCCTCTTCGGGCGTCTCCCCCGGATCCACCAACCCGCTCGGCAATTCCAGCGTCTGCCGTTCCACCGCGGGACGGTACTGGCGCACGATCAGCACTTGCTCATCCTCCGTGAGGGCCACCACGGCGGCATAATCCGGCAGTTTCAGCGAGTAGTAAGGCTCCTCGCCCTGGCGCATCGTCTTGCCCAGAATCTCAAACCACGGCGTGGCGAAAGCCACCTCGGTCTTCAGGGGTTTCATCCCCGCGCCTCCAGAACCCACGAGTTCCCGCGTAGAAATTCCAGCGTGCGGATGATCCCCTGCTGGATGGAAAGCTCCGGCTTCCAGCCCAAACTCCGCATGCGCGCGCAATCCAGGAAGATGAACGGGCTGTCGCCCACCCACCCGCGTTCGCCGCCGGCGTACCGCAACTCTGGTGCCAGGCCGAGGTGCCCGCCGATCCAGCCGATGGACTGGTTGACCTGGCAATACTCATCCGTGCCCAGGTTGAAAATGTTCACCGCTTCCGTGCACCGCTCCACCGCCAACAGGATGGCGTCGACGCAATCCTGCACGTAAAGGTACGATTTCCGCTGCCGCCCGTCGCCCAGCACGTCGAGCCGTTCGGGATGCTGGAGCAGTTGCCGGTAAAAATCGACCACGTGCCCGTGGGTGTAGCGTTCGCCCAGAATCGATACGAAGCGGAAAATGTACGCCCGATAACCGAAGGCCGAAACGTAGGCGGCAATCATCCCCTCGGCCGCCAACTTCGACGCTCCGTACAGCGAGGTCTGCACCGGGAAGGGCGCGGTCTCCGGCGTTGGGAAGATTTCCGGCTCGCCGTAGACGCTTCCCGTGGACGAGAACGCGATGCGCCGCGCGCCGGTCGCGCGCATGGCTTCCAGTACGTTCCAGGTGGCTATGGTATTCTGCTCCAGGTCGCGCCGCGGATGGTCCGGGCCGAAGCGCACATCGGCGTTCGCCGCCAGGTGGAAAACGAAATCCGCGCCCGCCATGGCGCGCGTGACGGCCGCCAGATCCAGCAGGTCGCCCTCCACCAGGCGGAAGCGCGCGTTCGCCTGGGCGCTTTCCAGAAAACGGCGGAATCCGGTGGACAGGTTGTCGAAGCCCGTGACGTGGTGCCCAGCCGCCAGCAGGCGGTCCACCAGATTGCTGCCGATGAATCCCGCCGCTCCCGTAACGAATGCCTTCAAAGCAATCTCCCGCCGAACCGGTGCTCCAGCCCGATCCGGAAAATGTCGCGCACGTTGCGCAAGTTGCCGCTCACCAGATTGAGCCGGCTGTCGGCGTCGTCGCGCCAGCGGATGGGCAACTGCTCAATCCGGTAGCCCAGCCGCCGGGCGATGGCCAGAATCTCCACGTCGAACATGTAGCCGTCGATCTTCTGCCGGCGAAACAACTCCTTGGCCACCGCGTGCTGGAAAAACTTGAACCCGCACTGCGTGTCCTCAATGCCCGCCAGGCCGACCACGGTCTGCATAAACCAGTGGAACCCCACCGCCCCTACGCGCCGGTAAAGCGGCTGCGCCCGTTCGATGACGGCGGCGCCGCGCCGCGACCCGATCGCCATCTCGACGCCCGCCGCCAGCACGGGGCGGAACTTGTCGAAATCCTCGATGGGCACCTTGTTGTCGGCGTCGGCATAGCCGATGATGACGCCGGTGGCGACGGCCACCGCCTCGCGGATGCCGAGCCCCTTGCCGCGCCGGGCCGCGGCGCCTATGGCGAGCAGCGCCGGATTGGTGGCCGCCATCTGGCGGACAGTTTCCCGCGTGCCGTCGGCGCCATCCGCCGCTACGATGATCTGGTAACTCAAACCGCGGCCTTCGAAGTAGCGAACGGCTTCACCGATGGTTGCCGCAATGACGCGCGCCTCATTGTAAGCCGGCAGAATCAGGCTGATCTCTGGTGTCATTTCAAGGAAGGCCCATTGTACCGTCTGGCGCTCACGAAACCGCTGCCCGCCAGCAGGAACCGCAGCGGCAGTTCGGCGGAGCGCGTGATGCCGATGCGCGGCGTGACGGCGATCTCAAGCTCCCCCGCGCCGGCCGCCTGGCGCACCACCAGAGCGCCGCGGGTGACGTCCGCCCCGTTGTGAGCGCGCGTGATTCCCAGAGCGAGTGTCAGCTTTCCGGGCCCATTGGCTAGTTGCTCCAACTGTTGCGCGGCGCCTCGCCGGGCGGGCGTGATTCCTAGAGCGAGCCTCAGCTTTCCGGGACCGTTGGCGAGTTGCTCCAACTGTTGCGCGTCGCCTCGCCGGGCGGGCGTGATTCCCAGAGCGAGCGTCAGCTTTCCGGGACCGTTGACGAGTTGCTTCAACGGGCGCGCGGCGCCTCGCCGGGCGCGCATGAGATCTACGCCGGCGACGGGTTGGAGCGCGCGAATCAGCACGCAGCCGGGCCGTCCGTTCACCTCCGCCACCAGGTTGAGGCACTGGTACATGCCGTAGATCAGGTAGACATAGGCGTGGCCCGGCGGTCCGAAGATAACGCGCGTGCGCTCGGTGAGGCCGCGGGCGGAGTGGGCCGCCAGATCTTCGCCGCCCAGGTAAGCTTCGGTTTCCACGATGATGCCGGCGGTGGGACCGTGCACCAGCACTTTGCCGAGCAGCGCGCGCGCCACCTCCACGGTGGAGCGGGCATAGAACGATCGCGGGAGAATTGGGCCGAAGGTCACTGTACAATGTTAAACACAGGCACCCCTGCTGGCGCCTGCCTGCGACAGCCATAACCGCGAACAGGTGTCGAGACAAGTCTCGACACGGCAGGCACGAGTGCCCAGTGCCACTTTAATAAGGCACTGACGCCGTCACCTGCATAAATCGTGGGGCGGACCCCCTCGTCGGCCTGTTCGCACCGCGCACGATGCTGACCCCATTGTGCCGGCAGCGGGACGGGGGCGTCCCGCGCGGACCAGGGGGTCCGCCCCTCGCGCGGACCAGGGGGTCCGCCCCACCAAGGCGGCAGGATTCCATCTCGTGGGCTTAGTCAATTGGCATTGGGCGAAAGTGCCTGCCCCACCAAGACACAGCCCTGGCGCGGCGACCCCATCAACGGCATAC
>JANYJN010000056.1 GCA_025358475.1 Candidatus Solibacter sp. | reverse complement strand
ACCCGATGTTGATGGTTACCTCCTGCCGGCCGAAGGGCAAGTCGAGCAGGCGCGCGAAGCCGCGCCGGTACTCGAACACGTCCTTGGCAGATGGCATCTTCAACAGATGGACGGTCGTGGCACCCAGGACCCGGAGAGTCACCTTGAATGTATCGCCATCCGGGACCACGTCGTCCACTTCCGCCAGGCCCAATTGCTCGACGACCTTCATGGCCTCGAAGGCATCGACCTCGGGATCTTCACCGGCGCGGATCTTGGCTACCAGCGCTGCGTCCACATCTTCGCCGTTGGCGACGGTGGTCTCGGAGATGCCGCGTCCCAATTGCTTCACCAGCACCTTGCGGCGCCGCTGGCGTCCGATCCATTCGTCATCGGAGGGGAAGCGGACGCGGACGGTTTTCACGCCGCCCGGCGTCCGGAGGTTGATGGCAATCGGTCTGGTCGAATCAAATACTGGCGTTTCCATGGTTGTTTCAGGTCCTTTCTACTGGCAGATGGCGTCTACGTTGCACTTCGCGACCGCCGTGATGATGCCGTTGGTCGTGTCGTAGATCGGCGTCGCCTCCACCGCGACGGTCACGATCTGGTCCGTCTCGCCCACTTCCGCCGTGGCGAACGCGACTTTCTGCCACGTGATATCGAGCGAGTTGTTGGCGTCGAACTGGAGGTGGATCACCGCCGTGCCGGTGGTCTGCGCCTTGAGCAGCGTCAACTCCGTGGAATTGTGGTCGAAGCGTGCCACGAACTTGAGCGCACCCGCGCGGTTGCCAAACTCCAGCCTGCCGCGGATCGCGCCGGTGGTCGCGTCGCCCGGGGTCTGGAATCCGGAGCCGGGATAGAAGCCCGCATCCATGCGGACGTTGTTCTTCCACGACGTTTCGAGCGACACGATGTTCTTGCTCGTCACATAGTCGACGCCATTGATGGTGAGCGTCAGGGACGCGGACGGCAGGAGTTTCTCCACCGTCGCGGCCGGCATCGTGATCGCGGAAGGCTCCGTGAGTTTCCCACTGCCGTGGAACTCTACGTTGATTTTGCTGTTAGCGCGGCCCGGCCCCGAACCAATTGAAATCGTCCAGCCCTCGACCGCGCAACCGGGCATCAGCCGGTCGATCACGGACCCAGCACCCGGGCGGATCTGCTCCACGAAGGAGAAGTACGGCAGTTCCGTCGCATCGCCGTTCGCCGGGATGAGCGGAGTGCAGGTGTAGATCCAGTTGCCCGCCGAGCCGCTCTTGACGACCTTGCCCAGGCCGAAAGACATGGCCCACGCTGCCATCTCCGCGCTCAGGTACTTTTCGAGCGTGCCGCCCGTGTCCCACGAAGTCTTGAACGTGGTGGTCGCGAACTCATGGCCCTTGCCGTACTCCTCGGCATCGTTCTCCGTGTTCAGTTTCGGATTGGCGAGTTGGGCATTGAGCTTCTTCAGGCGCCACATCGCCGCGACCAGATTGGCGGTCGCGATGTCGGTCTGCTTGCCGAAGCCGAAGCAGATCTGTACTTCCTGCAGCCTAGTCGTCGACATGCGTCGTTACCTCCTTGGTGTTCGCCGGCGGCTCGCACTGGCTCCAGCCAGCTACGAGCATCGGAGTGAGAATCTCGGGCGTAGCGTCGAACTCCATGGGTTCGCCCTGCCCCCATGGCCCCATCATCCAGACCTTTTCCATGTCAGTCGTCTCCCATCTCCGTGAATGAAAGTGGAACTTCGAAGTAGTCCAGGCCTTCCGCATCGGTCTGCCGCTGAATCGTGGGCAGGTCCATGGCGTTGCAGGAGGGGTGGACGGTGACGTTTTCGAGAGCGATCCCCGCCGCCGTCGGCACGCCTTTGACGATCAAGCGAAACAGCCGGTAGTAGGCGGTACCAACGGTGGTTTCCTCCTTGGCCCGCAGGAACAGGGTGATCTGGTGCTTCCACGCGTCAACACCGCCGAACGCGCCGGGCTGCGTTCCCTGCCAGACGACCATGATCGACGGCGACGCCATCTGGTGGAGAGCGTGGGTGAGGCTAATGTTCTTCGGGTAGGAGTCGTGGTACGCATAAATGCGCGCCGGGTCGCTGCCCACTTCGGTCACCAGCGCCGGGATGTCGCGCAGCATGCCGACCAGGTTGTTGACGATTTCAGACGGGTCGATCATAGTTGCTTACCGCCGAGAGCCTTCTCCACCACCAGGCGCGATTTGTTCTCGATCAGGATTCGATTCGTGGCGTCGACGACAGCGGTCCTATTCCTCGCCGAGAACACGATCCACGGTTCGATCTTGTTGGTGATCCACGCCTTGATCCTGTCCTTGCGCGTGGAGTTGCTGGCCTTCGCTTTGTTCTCGCTGACCGTCCGGACCTGGAAGTTCCGCTGCATGTCGCCGGAG
>JANYJN010000771.1 GCA_025358475.1 Candidatus Solibacter sp. | reverse complement strand
GCTGGGAATCGCGCCGGAGCGCGTGATGATCAACATCGAACGCTACGGCAATACCACGTCGGGTACCGTGCCCCTGGCAACCCGGGATGCCATCTCGGAAGGGCGTCTGAAAAAAGGCGACCTCGTGTTGTTTGCCGCGGTCGGCGCCGGGTACACCGTGGGCGCCAGCCTGTGGCGATGGGCGTACTGATTATAAGTACGCCGTTTCACAAATACAATCTCGTATTCCGAAACAAACGCTCCCTTACGGTCACGGCTCTGTTTGACGCCGCGACCGTAAGAAGCTGTCAAATATTCACGGAAGGGGTGTTGGCGGACGAAAGAAAGCGCCTGCCCCCACAGCCAAGTGCATACTCGCTATTCTGTTTGCCGCAGACCACTAGATATGGCAACGATTGCCCGTGAGATGTGCCCTATCTTTGTCCCAGGCTGAAGGCATACGTTTCGTACATGCAAAGCCACTGGTCCGCGCCGGACGTTGCCTATTCCTGGCTTCCGCCTCGAGCAAGCTTTTTGGTGGGAAATCGGGAAGCGAAGCGCGACTGGGACGGTGCCCGCAATACACTTCACGTGCTTGGGCCGCCCCGTTTTCCCAGGCATTCAAGGCGAGAACATCGGCCTTTCTGCTGCTAAACTGGGGGAGCAACGCACGGCGAATATGGTCTGCGGTCCGGCGCACTGTGCATGGCACCTAGCCTGCGACAGAGTCTTTCGGCATCATGGCATTGTAGGGGTTACAGACGGCGTGTTCGATAAAAGCGGCGTGCACCTTCACATCGACAGGGTTTCCCGTTTCCGGAGTGACCCGATGGAGATCGGCATCCTGGGTTGGTGCTGGACGCCGCAGTTCCTGCTCACGGCACTGCGGCTGGAATCCGAAACCCACTCGGCACCGTGTCTTACGGAAATTCCCCGGCCAGACGTCGCGGCCCATTTTGGAGACCCGGCTGCCTTAAACACGGGGATCGCGTGCCGCGTCCAGGTACCCGACGCTCCGAACTGGGTTCGATTGGTCGCCGAGGTGGATGGCGAGGTCCAAACCCTTGTGGAGATTCCCGTGGACGGCACGCTGGAGGTTTCGACAGGGGCCGTTTCCACTTACGCGGAATGGCTCGTGCTCTGTGAACCATATCTCTTTAGCCAGCCGGCGCCGCCACCCATCGACCCACCACAAGACCCGCCTCTTGTTTCGATCCTGTTGCCCGCGCATGAGTCTCCCCTGTTTTACTTGCATCGCTCGATCATATCCGTCCTTCGGCAACGCCATCCGTCGTGGGAACTCCGCATCTGCTGCGACGCATCCACGGACCCGGAACTTCGTTCCTACCTCGAACGGTATGAACAGGGCGATCCACGCATCAAAACCCGATTCCTTCCCGTCGCCGGCGGAACTTCGCACGCCTTCAACACGGGGCTTTCGGATGCGGCTGGCCGGTACATTATCCCGCTTGTTCCAGGGGACGAGTTACACCCCGCGGCTCTGCTCGAAACGGCCCTATTCCTGGAAGAACAGCCGGAGACAGGGCTGCTGTATTCCGATGAAGACCAAATCGACGATGAGGGACATCGGTCTTCCCCCTTGTTCAAGCCTGCGTTCGATCCCGATTTGCTGCTGGTGTTCAACTACATAGGTCATCCGATTGCGATCCGAAAGGATCTTATGGAACGTGTCGGCGGTTATCGCACGGAGTGCGATGGCGCCCGGGATTGGGACCTCCTCCTGCGCGTAAGCGAGATAGCGGGCGCCAGCTCGATTCGGCACCTTCCGAAACCGTTGTATCATGCACGCGGGAGGCGGGATTCAGGCGCGATGCTGGACGTCCCTGCCTGCCGGAAGGTCCTGGAAGACCATATGACGCGAACGAAGCGGGCCGGATCGGTGCAGGAGGGCTTGTTCCCGGGCTCGATGCGCTTGAGTCTCAAACCAGCATCCGTTTGCCGCACCGCCGTAATTTACAGGAGCGAGGACGGGGTCCACCAACTCCAGGCCATTCGGCGGACGAGAAGCGCCGCTCTGGAAGGGTATGAACTCACGGCAGACACGCTTCGCCGGGTCTGTTGTTCCGAGTCGCGCGTGACGACCT
>JANYJN010000113.1 GCA_025358475.1 Candidatus Solibacter sp. | reverse complement strand
CGCGCAATTTGGCGGTGTCGTAGAGCGAGCAGCCGCCGCTGCCGTAGAGCACGTAGCTGCCGTCTTCGCCGGGCAGGGGCACGTCGCAGCGCACCGGGAAATCGGCAGGCGTATCCTGTGCGAATACGGTTTTGCCGGTCTCCTCGCGGCGGACGCCGGGGGGAAACTGGATCTGCGCCGTGGCGCTGAAGAGGTCGGGGACCTGGTCGAAGGCACGTTCGAGCGCGGCGAAGAAGCCGGGTTCCAGCAGCATGTCGTTATTGAGCAGGCAGACATGCGGGCAGCGGGCGCGAGCGATGCCGCGGTTGACGGCGCGGGCGAAAGAGAGTGGGGCGGGGGAGTGGACCACTTCGATTTGAGGGTATTCACACGCCAGCCATTCGGCGGTGCCGTCGGTGCTGCCATTGTCGACGACAATGATCTGCTCGGGGGCTTGCGCCAGAAGTCCGGGGAGTTGGGCCTGGAGCAGGTTCTTGCCGGTGCGGGAGGGGATGACTACGGTGACGCCCGCGGGTTGACCGGCGAAAGCGTCTGTCCCCCGGTGGGGCGGGCCCCCCGGTCCGCGGCCTACGCCCCCGCCGGCCGGCTGGCGCGCTGCAAGATGCCGATCTTGTTGTTCCGGCGGCGGGACGAGGGCGTCCCGCGCGGACCGGGGGGTCCGCCCCACCAAGGCCGCCGGATTGGCAGCTCGGGCAAAATCCATGTGCCACTAGTGCCCGGCCGCTAGGTACGGTGTTACCGCAAACCCGCTCGCTGACGCTCGGGGCTCTGATCGGAGCCCCGACCGTGAGGGAGGGGTTGCGCCCAATAGCACAACTTCAGATGGTCGCGGCACTAGCCGATCCACCGTGTTGCCTGACGACGATGTGTTCCGTGTGGAATCCGCGGCGGCACGCCGCTTGTGGCAGGCGGCAGTACTCGCAGCGAGTGCCGGCGCGCCGCCGAACCGCCTCAGCCACCTCACTCATGCCGGCTGCTGCAAGGTCTGACGGGCCTTCGACTGCCCCGCTCAGTCTCCCCTTACCTTCGCCACCAGAGCGCCCAGCAGAGCCGCGTCCGGCACAGAGCCCTGGGCTATCCGCGCGTTGCCGCCGCCGCGCCCGCCCGCTTCTGCCAGCGCCGCTTTCAGCACTTTGCCGGCGTCCACCCCGGAATCCGCCGACGTCGCCAGCAGCACGGACGGTGGAGCCTTCAGCGTCGTCACGAAGATGCCCTTCGTCTGCGCCGTGAAGTTCTGTGCCACCGCGCGCAGGTCTTCCAGGTTGCCGCTGTCTAGCCGCTGCACTGCGCGCCGGATGCCGTCGGCCCCGGGCTCGGTGGACCCGTAGAGTTCCTTGCCCTGATAGGCCGCCAGATCGAGTTCCAACTTGCGCCGCTCTCTCTCGCCCGCCTTCGCCGCCTCCAGTTGCGCGGCCACCATCGGCGCCACTTCGTCCACCGACGCGGAAAAGAGCTGTGCGATTCTGCTCAGCGCTTCGAAATCCGCCCGCGCGCGCCTTACCGCCCGGCCGCCGCACACGAACTCCACGCGTACCGATTGCCGGATCTTCTCCGTCTTGCGCAGCAGGATCGGGCCAATCTCGCCCGTCGTGCGCACGTGCGTGCCGCCGCACGCGCTGCGGTCCAGCCCGTAGATAGACACGATGCGCAGCGTGCCAGCCCGCTCCGACGCCTTCCGCAGCCCCTGCGCCTCGCCGGCGTCCTCAAAGCGCACATCCACCGCGCGATTCTCCACCACCACCTGGTTGGCGCGTAGTTCGGCCTTCATCACCATGCGCCCTTCCACGGGTCCGCCTTCCAGATCGATGGTGGCAGACTCCGCGCCCAAATGAAAACTCACCGTGTGCAGCCCGAAGAGTTCCTCGAACACGGCCGAGAGCAGATGCTGCCCGGAGTGCTGCTGCATGTGGTCGAAGCGCCGCGTCCAATCGATTTCGCCCGCCACCTCGCCCTCCGCCCCAAGCGGCGCCGCCAACCGGTGCGCGACACGCTCCTCCTCATCCACTACTTCGACCACCGCCACGCCGGCGATCGACCCCACGTCGAACGGCTGTCCGCCCGACGCCGGATAGAATAGCGTACGGTCCAGATATACGGTGCGCCCGTCCGCGGAGCGCTCCACCACGCGC
>JANYJN010000700.1 GCA_025358475.1 Candidatus Solibacter sp. | reverse complement strand
CGAAGTAGACGGCGAGAACCGATTGTGCCGTTTCAGCGAGAAGCCCTCCCACCGTTACCTGGTGAGCATGGGTGTCTATGTCGTCGACCGATCCTTGTTGGATCGTGTTCCACCTCACGTGAAATACGGGTTTGACGACCTGATGCGGGATATGCTTTCACGGGGTGAGCCGGTCCACGTTGAACCTCATGGCGGCTACTGGCTTGACATCGGCCGGCCCGACGATTACGAGCGGGCCATCGACGAGTTTGAACAGTACAGGGGGACGCTTCTCCCAGATGAGTAAAACGGTTCTCGTCACTGGGGCCTCAGGGTTCATCGGGAAGCCTTTGAGCGAAAGGCTGGAAAAGGCGGGTTGCACAGTGGTTCGCCATTCGTATGCCGACGGGGACATTGCATCCTGCGCGCTGCCCGGCAAGGGTGTGAACCATGTGTATCATCTGGCGGCCCGAACCTTCGTGCCGGATAGCTGGTCCGCACCTCTACCTTTCTACGCCACCAACGTACTGGGAACGGTCAATGTAGCGGAACTTTGCCGCCATCACGGCGCTTCTCTCACCGTGCTCAGCTCCTACGTATACGGCAGGCCGCGGTTTCTCCCGATTACCGAAGAGCATCCGCTGGCGGCTTTCAACCCGTACGGGCATACCAAGCTGCTGGTGGAAGAGGTGTGCCGGTTTTACGCGCAGCAGTTCGGCATTCAGGTGACCATCATCCGCCCCTTCAATGTTTATGGTCCCGAACAGAGCGGAAACTTCCTCATCCCGACCCTTCTAAGGCAGGTCCTGGATCCCCAGGCGCGCGAAGTTTCGATTGCAGACGATCGGCCCAAGCGGGACTATCTCTTCCTCGACGATCTGATCGATCTGATGCTCCAGACCATGAATCCGCACGGCTGCGATGCTTATAATGCCGGCTCAGGCTGCTCGGTGAGCCCGCGTGAACTGGCAGAATTGATGCTGCAGGCCGCTGGCGTGGAGAAGCCGGTTGTCTCCAGGGGTGAGGTGCGCTCCGACGAAGTTTTGGAAATGGTGGCCGATGTGGGAAAGGCCAAACGCATCTTCGGCTGGGAGCCGCGGGTCCCGCTTGCAGAGGGGCTCAGGAGAATTGTCAAGGCGCGTTTGAACCCGGCGGCGGAAACATTCCACCATCAGGGCATCTCCTGAAATTCAGGGATAATGGAAAACATATCCGAGCACAGATGATGGAACGTCTCGTCCGCCCTGAAGACGCCGGCCGGGGCTTCGATATCGAATACTGGCAAACTCTCGGACACGCCAAGATCTTTGCCGCGGCCTGGGATCTGGTGGTTACGCCGCCGCCGTTCGAGGAAAATATGAAAAAAAGCTCAGACTTCAAAGGTCTATGGTTCTTTTCACCGGCACCGGATACAAGTTCGTCACCTGGAGTCGGCAAGGCGCCGGTGCTCAACGAAGTGTTAATGGATTTGAACTGCGGCTATGTTCTGACTTTATGAGACGTTACGACTCCGAATGTATCGTCTGTGGCGCTCGCGAGTTTATCCCGTTCGGGCAGCGCACCGATGGCGTCCACGTGCTGCAGTGCGCCCGGTGCGGCCACGGAATTGTCGAACAGTTTCAGGAGAACGTCCAAAGCCTGTATGCAGACGAGTATTTCTCGGCCCCACCCGACTCCGCCATCGGGTATCAAGAATACGCTCAAACCGCCGAGCATGCAATAGCCTGGGCACCTTCGCTGCTGCGCCTTCTGAAGCCGCGGGGAAAGGTGTTGGATATCGGTTGCGCCAACGGCCTTGCCCTGCAATTGCTGGGCAAGGGATACGATTGTTTTGGCATCGAACTGAACGAAAGCATGGCCCAAGAGGCCCGCCGGTCAGGGGTGCAAATGATCGCGCGCGACCTGCTTGACAGCAGCGTGGAGCAACGCTATGCCGGGCGGTTCGACGCCGCGTTGGCAATCGCCGTCTTCGAACACATTCCGGACTTCAAGGAGGCATTCCGAACCGCCACGGCCCTTCTTAAACCCGATGGTATTTTGATCTTTCAAGTCCCCGTGGTTCAGTTCGTGGGCGACATTTGGTATCGCTCTTCGCTTGAGCACCTCCACTATCCGACAAAGTCCTCCATCGAATACCTGTTCCGGGAGATTCTTCATTTGCCTTTGACGGGAACCGTCATCGATGTGCAGGATTTTGGCTGTACCTACATTGGCTTGACTTCGCTGGACCTCGAGACCGCGCGCCGGGCCGGGAATGAATACCTGTGCCTGACCACCGCGGATCCCGCTTTGCTTCAAGGCGGTCAAGCGCGCTTTCGCTGGCTACTCGATTTGATGCACTCTGCCAAAAGCCGCCCGGAAATCCTGGCCCTTTACCGGTACGTGAAGCCTGAGGACTTGAGCGCTGCCTCGCTGCGCCGCCTCTTCGAGTTGTGGGGCTATCGCGAAGAGAAGATGAAAAGCATCGAGACTTATCTGCGGGAAGTCGAACGGGCGAAGGTCTGGCTGGAGGAACAAGCCCAGAGATCGGAGCAGGTGTCGGCGCAACGCCAGGAAGCCCTAGCTGCCTCCGAGGGGACCAAGGTTTTTCTGGAACAGCAGGTTCAGAACTTGCAAGGGGTAGCCGACCAACGAAGCAGAGCCCTGGCGGCCTATGAGGCGAGCGAGGCTCAGTTGGAAGAGCAGGTTCGGAACTTGCAGCAGACCGCCGAAGAGCAAAGGCCGAGGATCGCCGAACTGGAGGCAGCTAAGACCCCGCTTGCAGAATCACTTGACAATCGGCGTGCCACCGTCGCGCAGCAAAGTGAACAAATCGCCGCTTTGAAAGAAACCATTGCGCAAATGCGGGCCACCAGGGTCTGGAGAGCCGCGGAATGGGCGGTCGGAGTGTTGCGGGCGATCTCGGGGATTTGTCACGGCATGATTTTGGTGGGATCTCCCCGACTGTCCTCTTCAAACGCCAAGAACCTTTGGCTGGGAATGAAGCTGGTTTTGGGCGGCGGCGAGGGTCGCGCCACATGGGGCGCGCACTTCGACGCCACCTACTACGAATGGGCCAACCCGGACGTCGCGCGGACGGGCATTCCGCCATGGCTGCACTATTTACTCTGTGGATACTTCGAGAATCGCAACCCCTCGGGGAGTTTCGATTCGGCCTATTATCGGTCGCGCCACCTGGATGTGCGCGATGAGGGGATAAACCCTCTCTTGCATTACGCGGTGTTCGGCCGCCAGGAAGAGAGGAGCCAGGCGCCACCCCTGGCGCCTGGAACCGCAAGGTTGCCCGTTCCCGCGCCGCTGGAGGCTTCTTCCCGCCGGTGGTTAATCGCCACGGAGACGGTTCCTCGCGCGGAGGGCACAGACTGGCCGCTAGTCAGCGTCGTCATCCCGTGCTTTAACTACGGGCAATATGTGGAACAGGCCATCCGCTCCGTCCTGGCACAAACATTCACTAACCTTGAAATTATCGTGGTCGAAGGAGGCTCCACCGACGGGACGACGCCCGATGTTCTGCGGGCTCTCGAGCAAAGCGGGTTGCCAAGAATCCGCTTCGTTTATCGCACGGAATCGCATCTGGTGGGCGACAATCGCAATTTCGGTATAGGTCTTGCCCGGGGCCGATACGTTTGCTGCCTGGACGCGGATGATCTGATCAAACCAACCTATGTCGAGATCGCGGTATTCCTGGCCGAATTCGGCGGCTACGATATGCTCTATCCTTCGGTTAGCTGCTTTGAGGGATCGGACTTTTGCTGGCTTCTTTGCGACCCCACCTGGCCGGAAATTGCAGACGGTAATCAGGCGTCCACGGTTGCCATGTTC
>JANYJN010000628.1 GCA_025358475.1 Candidatus Solibacter sp. | reverse complement strand
CGCATCCCGTTATCGGTGGCAATCACCGGCGTCCCGATGTACAGCGCTTCGCGCACGGAAACCGAATCGCCATCGTACAGCGTGGTGCGCAGCAGCAGGTCGCATTCCAGCGTGGCGCGTAGCGTCACCGCATGCGGCATGTCGCCATACAGCAACACGTGGTCGCGATACGGCGTGCCCGCAATCCGCGCCCGCAGCGCTTCCTCCAGGCTGCCGGCACCCACCACAAGGAGCCCGGCGCCAGGGTAGCGCTCCAGAATCCCGGCCATGGCGTCGATCTGCATCGCCAGATCGTATTCCGGCTCCAGCAGTCCGACTGTCAGCAGAACGGGGCTGTGCGCGCTCAGGAACGCCGCGAGGAGCGCGGGGAGCGGCAGCGAGCGGTCCGGCGGCTCGACGGCAAACGGGAGGATGGTGCGGATGCGTTCCGGGCGCGCGCCGAACCTGACGAACAGCGCGGCGATTTCCGGATTCACGCCGATCAGTCCATCCATCCGTCGCAGCACGAATCCGCGCAGCGTTGCCGGCGCCGCCGTCTGCCCCGCGGGCGACCCCGGATAGCCACCGGAATGGAACGTCAGCACGGTCTTGCGCCCGGGCAGCAGCGTACAGAATAGCGCCAGGCCCAGCAGCCGCGGCGTCAAATCGCCGCCAAAATGCAGGTGCAGGATATCCGCCGGCAGTCGCCACAAGAGCCGCATCAGTGCCGCCGCGCCCACCGGATAATACACGCCATCGGCGTCCTCTCGCCGGAAGCGCGTCAAGTTAATGGCATCGCAGGTGTGGCCCTGGTGCCGCAAGTACTCGCGGATGGCCACCAGATTGGTCTGCACGCCGCCGTGCGGCGGCGGATACGGCCCGAGTTGCACCACCCTCATACCGTTCTAGCCGGGCCCAGCGCCACCGGCGCCCCATCGCGCGCCGAGGCCATCATCGCCAGACAGCCCAGCGTGGCGCGCGCGCCATCGTAGACCGTGACCGCCGGCGGACGCCCCTGCCGGATGCTCTCCGCAAAATCGGCCATCTGCGCGGCGTAGCCCTTGTCGGGCCACATCCGCGAACGCGCCGAACGCGTGCCTTTGTGCACGCTCACGCGCTTGAAATCCTCGGTGAATGCGCCCACGCCCTGCGCGAATATCTCCACCCGCTCGCCGCCCGACGTCTTGCTGCCCAACGTGCAATACGTCAGATTACCGATGGATCCATCGGCGAAACGGAACGACGCCACCAGATTGTTCTCCCCGATCGGGTCGGCCTTCCCCGTGGGCAGCGAGTACGCCGACACGCTGACCGGCTCGGCATCCAGCAGCCAGTACATGAGGTCGATGAAGTGGCAGGCCTCACCCAGGATGGCGCCGCCGATGGCGGGGTCGGCCATCCAGTAGCTGCCCGAAATTCCCGGCGAATCGATGCGGCACTGCACCACGGCGGGCGAACTGCGCCGCTTCAAATTCTCCTTAAGTTCGCGGTAGAACGGGGCGAATCGCCGGTTGAATCCCACCGTGAGCTGCTTGCCGCTCTCTTCCACGGCGGTACAAAGCGCGCCGCATTCCTCCGCCGTCAGCGCCATCGGCTTTTCCACGAACACGTGCTTGCCGGCGCGCAGGGCGGCCAGCGATTGCGCCGCGTGGTGCTGATTCCGGCTGGCGATCAGCACTGCGTCCACCTCGGGATCGCGCAGCACCTCTTCGTACTCCGAGCAGGCGTAGGCGGCGCCGAAACGCAGCGCGTAGCTCTTGCCGCGTACTCCGGCCGCCGAGTACACCGCGCGCAGCCCTACACCCGGCAGTTTCTTGAGGTTGGGAAGGTGTTCCCACCTGGCCAGGTTGCCCGCGCCCACCAGCGCGAATTCGATGCGCTCCCTGGCGCGGCCCGCCGCCGGGGTGGTCACCTTGCGAACCGGCGCGAATGCCGCCACCGGGTCCGCCAGAGATGCCGCCGGATAGCGCAGTAGCACCGCCAGACTCCCCGCCGCCGGGTCGAAGATGGTGTCATACCCTTTCGCCGCTTCATCCAGCGGAAATTCGTGCGTGATCAGCGGGCGCACGTCGATACGCCCCGCCGCCATCAGACGCAGGAACTCCTCCATATTGCGATTCTCGGTCCAGCGCACGTAAGGTAGCGGGTAATCGCGCCCCTGCTTCTCGTACGATGCGTCATAGCTTCCCGGACCGTACGCCCGGGACATGTAGAGTTGGATTTCCTTCAGGTACATGTCGTTCCACGGGAACTCCATGCCCACCGCGCCCACGATGCAGATGCGCCCGCGGTCGCGGCACAGGCTCAAAGCGTGCTGCGCCGGGGCGGGCGATTTCGATGCCGCCGCCACGATGGCGCAATCCACGCCACGCCCGTTGGTGAGCCCGCGCACCGCTTCCAACGCCGATGCGCCCGCGATGCCGTGATCGGCGCCCAGCCCACGCGCCATATCCACGCGCTGGCCGTTCAGATCTATGCCCACCACCACGCCGCCCTGCAAGCGCACCAGTTGCGCCACCAACTGCCCCACCAGGCCGAGCCCGATCACCGATACCACATCGCCCAGCTCAATGCGCGCCGTACGCACCGCATTCATCGCGATACTGCCCAGCGTGGCGAAACAGGCGTGCTGGTAAGCCACCCCATCGGGCATCCGCGCCGCCAGATTGCGCCCCACCAGGACGGTCTCGCAGTGCCCCGTGCCTTCGCCGCCGTAAGCCACCCGTTCGCCGATCTCCAGATCCGTTACCGTGGCGTGGCGCGCCGCAATTACCCCGGCGCCACTGTATCCCAGCACCGCGTACTCACTGAATTTCGCGCGCACCTCCGCCATGGTCGCCACCGGACCGGTCTTCATGGCTACGTCCCAGATCTTGCGCAGGTGCGACGGATTGCCGGCCACCTCGCCTAGTAGGCTGTCCCGGTGGATGCTGGCCGTCTCGGTTCCGCTCGATATCAGGGAATAAAGCGGCCGCAC
>JANYJN010000600.1 GCA_025358475.1 Candidatus Solibacter sp. | reverse complement strand
CAACGTTGGGGGCGGTTCGCCAAGAATCGGCGTCAGCCTGGCGGCGGAACCGATCATGAGCTATTACCGCAGACGCTACCGCCAGGCGAACTGGCAACCCATCGAGCGCCAGCCGCTCACCGGAGTCTATGATTTCTACGTACTGACTCCCGCCGACGCCGCTCTCATTGAGCAGCGCCATCTCCACGTGTTATACCGCGATGCCGGGCTCACCTTGGCTGATCGGGGCCGCGAGCGCTAGCAGGCGCTTTCGCCTGCTCCATCGCAGCCAGTGGTGGTGGTTTTCGGCCAGCGCGCCCTTGAACTATTCTAGGTAAACTTATCAATCTAAAAGAGAAGTGATTTGGCCCCCTCCGTGCTTTATAGACTGCGTAGTCCGGGGAGACTCAGGTATGAGACGCTTAGGCAATTTCAGGTTCTTGGCTTTGACGGGTGCCATGCTTTCTCTCGCAGGCAGTTTTACCCCCGCTCGCGCGCAGGATCCCGACGATCTCAAACGCGGTGTGGCCCGTATCAGCTTAATAAACGGCGACGTTTCCGTCCGCCGCGGCGATTCCGGCGAATGGGTGGCGGGCGTGATCAATGCCCCTCTGTTGACCGATGACCGCGTGGCGACCGGACCCAACTCGCGCGCCGAGGTCCAGTTCGACGCTTCCAATCTAGTGCGCCTGGGCGGCAACGGCGAACTGCGCCTGACCCAACTCGAGTCCGCCCGCTACCAGATGGAACTGGCTCGCGGTGTCATGACCTACCGCATGCTGCGCTCTAGCGACGGCAACATCGAAATCGATACTCCCAGCCTCTCGGTCCGTCCGTCCCGGCAGGGAAGTTTCCGTATCTCCGTCAACGATTCGGGCGAGACCGAGGTAACCGCGCGCAACGGAGAAGTGGAAGTGTTTACCCCGCGTGGCTCGCAGTGGGTCCGCGATGGCCAGATCTTGATGGCGCGCGGCACCTCCTCTGATGCTGAGTTTCAGGTGACGGCCGCCGGCGGGATGGACGAATGGGACCGCTGGAGCGACAACCGCGACCGCACCATCACCCAGTCCGTCAGCGCCCGTTACGTCGGCCAGGGAGTGTACGGCGCGGAGGATCTGGATGCCAACGGCACCTGGAGCAACGTTCCGGAATACGGCAACGTATGGCGTCCAACCGTGGATGCCGACTGGGCTCCTTATCAGTCGGGTCGTTGGGTTTCGGAAGATTATTATGGCTGGACCTGGGTCAGCTACGACCCCTGGGGCTGGGCTCCCTACCACTATGGCCGCTGGTTTCACGACGGCGGCGGCTGGGGCTGGTACCCCGGTTCGATCTACTCTCGCAACTATTGGTCGCCCGCGCTGGTTGGCTTCTTCGGCTTCGGACATGGTGGGTTTGGCGGCGGGTTCGGTTTTGGCAACGTGGGCTGGGTTCCCCTGGCGCCGTACGAGGTCTACCACCCCTGGTGGGGACGCGGCAACCATGGCAATCGCGGCTTCGACCGTTCGATTAATATAACCAACGTAAATATAACCAACGTATATAGAAATGCTGGCTACCGGAATGGCATTAGCGCGGTGGCAGCCGGCGATTTCCAGAGCGGCCGTTTCCACAACGTGATGCGCACCTCTGGCGCCCAGGTGGGCTCCGCGGGCGTCATCCGCGGCCAGATGCCCTTTACCGCGGGTTCCGCAAACATGCGCTTCTCGGACCGGGCCGCCACTGTGGTCCCGCGCGACAACGGAAACTCTCGCGCCTTCACCCATCAGCGGCCGAATCCCGTGCAGCGTGGCCAAGTCAACCAGGGTGGTGGCGCCGCATCGCGGATGCCAAACGCGCCTGCCATGACACAGAACAATCGCGGACAGAGCGCACCGCAAGGTCCTCAGAGCAACGATGCCGGCGGGTGGCGCCGCTTCGGTTCGCCCTCCGGCCAGCCGGCGGCGGGGCAGGGAAATCAGCCTGCCGCGAACCGCGGCGGGTTTGGCGGCACGGGTCAGGTGCAGCAACGCAACGACCGCCCTTCGGCCCGGCCGCAGGCGGGCCAACCTGCCGCCTCGCCAGGCAATGACAGCCGCGGCGGATGGCAGCGCTTCGGCACCCCGGGCGGCGGCAATAATGACCCCAACCAGCGCCAGACGCCCACCGCCCCCCGGCAGGATTACCGCTCCAACTCGCCCGCTTCCGGCTCCGGCCGCCAGGAACCCTTACGGATCGCCCCCCCGGTGGTTCGCCAGCGCCCCAGCTACAATGAGCCCAGCTACAACGCGCCCCGCCAGAGCGAGCCCAGTTACGGATCGCCCCGCCAAAGCTCACCGAGCTACAGCTCGCCGCGCCAAAGCTCACCGAGCCAGAGCGCGCCGCGCCAGAGCGAGCCCAGTTACGGCTCGCCGCGCCAGAGCGCCCCGAGCTACAACGCACCGCGCCAGAGCGCGCCCAGTTACAACGCACCGCGTCAGAGCGCGCCCAGTTACAACGCACCGCGTCAGAGCGCGCCCAGT
>JANYJN010000596.1 GCA_025358475.1 Candidatus Solibacter sp. | reverse complement strand
AGTCTCGAAGCGCTTGCAGAATTCCAGGACCTTCTCGGGCTGCCTGGTATCGTGCCGCTGGTAATCGGACCAGAGAATTGCGTCCGTCGCGGCGTCGATGACCACGGCTTTAACCGTGGTGGAGCCTACATCCATTCCGATCAGGAAGTTCATGTCCATGGTGTGATCTCGTCAAGCCAATGAATTGTGGAGCGGAGCCCCGGTCCCCGGCCGATGCCCTCGCCGGCCTTCTCGCCCCGTAGTCCCGGCAGCGGGCCGCGGGCGTTCGTGCCCAGAGGGAGCCCCAGGACCACGGGGTCCACCCCACCTGGGGAAAAGCAGGCGGCACCAGACCGGCAGCCTGTCATGGCGCTAATTCGCCCTAGCCCCTTCGGTGGCCATGCGCGCGGCGATGTGGTGGACAAAGTTCGCGGCGCCGCCGACCACTCCCTTCTTGTGCGGGACTTGATACAGCGGCCGCCTGGTTTCGGGATGGGATTCCACGAAGGCGCGGCACTGGTCCAGCGTGAGGCCGGTTTCTTCCAGGGTGGCGGCGAATTCCTTCTTGGCCTTGTTCTTGGCTTCGCCGAGCGCCATTTGCACGCGGCTGTGAGCGTTGATCTCGCCTTCGCCGGAGGTCTCCACCGGCAGGTAGATCATGTCCTTGTAGTTGGTGACTACGGCCGACTGCGCGCCATCGCTCTGCGTGCTGGGCATGCACCCGAAGGGCTTGAGCGAAAGCACCATGTGCGCCAGGTCCTTATTCGAATAGTAGATATTCTTGGCAACCTCGAGGTGGCCTTCCCCGCCGCCGGCGCGCGAGTTGTAGAAGGGATGGCCGAGGCGCTGCAACTCATACTGGTCGGCAAGGTGGTGCGCGATGCCGCCGAGCGCGTTGACGATCTTGTGGTATTCGCTCTTGAAAATGGCTTCAGCGAGCTTCAGCTTGCCAACCTTCTGGCGGAAACCGAATTCGATCCGGGCGCGCGTTCCCAGCTTCCAGAGGGGAGGCAGAACCGCGCCTTCTTCGAGACCTTTGAAGTCTTTGTACTTCTGGATGACCTGGTGAATCATGTACATGATCCAGGTGCCGATGGGTTCCACCAGCACCTGTGCGCCTTCGCGCTCCAGGAAGCTAAACATGTTGAAGTTGCCGTCGCCTTCGGTGGTCTGCGCCCAGAATTCGCCGGTGATCTTGACGATGGGCTTGACGCGCAGGCGGTCGATATCGATGGTGTTAAAGCTGTCGCGGCAGCGCTCTAGAGCGGGCACATAATCGTCGCCCTTCAACTGCATGACGAACTTGCCGAGGTATTCGGCGGTGTCGCTGAAGCCGCCGAGGTACTTGCCGATGCCTTCGTCGAGCTTCCAGGGGCGTTTCTTGCGGAACACCTCGTGAAGATAGTCCATGCTCTGGTCCAGGATGCGGTCGGTCTCGCCGGCATTCACCTCGAAGGGACGCAGCGCGTAGGCCACTTCGTTCATCACGTCGCCGCAGTTGAGCGAGTTGAGGATGCCCAGGAAGAAATCGATATTCATTTCCAGGCCGGCTTCGGCGTCGGATTGCGACAGGCCGCCGGACTGCTGGAAGAGGAGCACGCGGAAGCCATCGAAGCCGGCGTTGCGCAGGGCCAAGCGATACTCGGCTTCATACATTCCGAAACGGCAGGGTCCGCAGGCGCCGGCCGTGAAGAAAACGTAGCGGTCGATGATTTCCTGCTTGGGAACGCCCTGCTCTTCGAGGGTCTGTAGATACTGCACCAGATTGCCGACGGTGAAGTACGTGGGATTGCACTGGCCGTTATTGCCGTACTCTTTGCCCGCCTGGAACGCCTTCACGTTCGGGGTGGGGACGGCTTCGGCGCGGTAGCCGAGGCCTTCGAGCGCGCCATGGACCAGCTTCTCGTGCTTCCACGTCAGTCCGCCGAAGAGGAGGGTGGTTTGGCCACGTTGGTCTCTGGTGAAGTGACGCTCGGCGGGACGCTTGAAGTGATGAACTTCGCGTTTTGCCACACCGGCTTCACGCTCCAGGCGGGTGCGCTCTTCCGCCAACCTTTGCTGGATGGTGTCTTCGATGGTGGAGCCGATCTGCACGAGGTTGGCAGACGTTTGGGGCTTCGGATCAACAGTCTGAGTGCTCATTCGGATACTTCCTTCCCAGTTTGGAGTCAGTTTGCGGTTTTAAACGATTGAAAGAAATAGGATTCCATTGAATGGCGCATTAGTAGGGGGAACGGGGGAAAAGGCGGTGTGAGCGGGACTGTACGGGTAGGGCCGAAGGCGCTCGGCTGTTGGATTATTCGACGGCGGTGCTTACGTCTTCAGAAAAGGGTTCACCACCGGAACGCCGCCCAAAACTTCTCCGTGCTAGGCGGCAGGAAGAACGAGCGGAAAGGAGTCCGAGCTGCGCTCGGAGGGACAAGGCAGAGCCTTATCCCACTGGCTCGGCGGGCGGGTGCGAGTTTTTCCTGGCTTCGACCCAGGCGGGGAAGACTTCGGGGTTTTCCAGCCAGACGAGCATCCACTGGGCCATCTCTTCCTTTTGCGTGCGCTTTTCGGGGGTGCTGCGCGGGGTGACGGCCAGCCATTTGGCGCGATCCTTGGCGGCGATCACCTGGCGTCGGCAATAGCGCGCGCGGTCGCGCTGGCCCGTGGAGAGGGCCTCCTGGTAGACCTGGAGCACATCGCGGAGCGACAGTTCCAACTCTTCGAAAGTGTGCTGGCGAACGCCGGCGTAGGGCTGGTCGAAGGGAATGCCGGTAGCGCGCAAGAGGTCCCGGAGGTAGCTTTCTGACACCGGGGCGAGGTTTAGTAACAGGTGTTGCCAGACGGCCTCAGTGATGGCGGCGGGCCGGTTGGCGGCGAGGTAGTCGCGCAGTTGCTGTTTGACGGATCTATCTGTGGAGGGCACGGCGATAGCGCTCCACCGCGTGTTCATGGGCGGCGATGTTAGAAGAAAACTCGTGGCCGCCGGAGCCATCGGCGCGGGCCACGAAGTAGAGCGAATCGCTCTC
>JANYJN010000582.1 GCA_025358475.1 Candidatus Solibacter sp. | reverse complement strand
ACGGTGTTCGCGTGGCGCGTCAGCAGGAAGCGTCGTCGGAGGCATCGTACAAGGGAGCGCAGACGGGGCCGCAGCAGGTGGCGGCACAGAGCGCAAGGGCCAAGCAGGCGCTGGCACAGGTGCAGCAGGCGTCCAACCCATTGTTCGCCCCAAATCGTCCCCTCTACCTCACGTCGGCGGGGTCCACCGCCTTCTTCGTCCCCGTCGACGCATACTTGATGTACGCCACGATATCGGCCAGCTTCTCGGCGTCGATCTTGTTGGCGGCCGGCGGGTGCTTCCACACATCGTTGCTGCCCGACGAGGCGATGTCCTCTGGCGCGATTTCCTTCTTCTCCGGGGGATTCTTGGAAAGATCGTACAGCACCACGGTCTTGTCGTCTTTCTTCCCCATCATCGCCGGAAAGCTTGCTCCCCCCGACTTCAGCTTGATCACCTGCACGTATTGCGTCACCGTGGAATGCGCCGCCATGGCAATCGCCTGCGGGCCCAGCCGCCCCAGTCCAGTCAGATCCGGGCCCACGGCGGTGCCTTTTCCTTTCAGCGCGTGACAGCTCCCACATCCTTGTTGAGCGTCGAAGAATAGCGCTTCGCCTCGTTGAATCTGCGACGGAGCGGCCGCCTGGGCCAAAAACAATGCGATCCACAACATAGTCCTGCGCTCCTTTTGGGCGCCACCCTATTATATGCGGAGAATCGACTCCTGATGTGAGTCTTGCCCGCGTTTCACGCGCCGCTTCACTCCGGCGCGGTGGCACCTTGAAGAACTCGGCGAGTTCTTTCACTTTCCCCCGGCGGTTTTTCTGGCATCGGACCGTTCGTCGCTCCATGCGTCGGCGGTGGTTATTCCATTTCACCTCTTTGCCTGCTGATTATAAAGCACTTACATACTAAACGCTTGCCTCCCACAGGTATAATTAGACCGGCGATGTCTAATTCAAACCAACGTGCTGCCAGCCCCCCGTGCCGGCGCAGTTCCCGGAGGCTAACCCAGGTCAGATGGATGCTCCGACACCCCCTGCGGACCAAATTACCAAACGAAGCCATTTTTACTCCCAACCCATACCAAAGTAAACCACTTGTGCCCCACCTCCACAAAGCCGTGGAACTCAACCCACGCTCCCGTACATCAACCCCGCGCTCTAGCCCAAGGAAGGATGCCGCGGCGTTGGGCGGACCCCCTGGTCCTGGGGCGCCCTCTGGGGACGGACGCCCCACTCCCGCTGCCGGCAACTTTTTTGCAGGGTGCGAACAGGCCGGCGGGGGCGTCGGCCGGTCCAGCAACACCGCCCCACCGTGAATGAACATCGGAAGCCAAATAAGTGGCGGCAGGATTGTATGCCCCACACCAAGGTTCGGTACAATTCGACAGTGGATACCAATCGGATGAAAAGCCCGCTGATTTACGCGCTCTGCCTGACCATGGCGTTGCCGGCCCTGTGGAGCGCCGACACCATTCCCTTGCGCGGATATTCGTCCGAGAGCGCCCGCGCCGAGCGCGTGTGGGAAGCCAAGTTCCGCGCCATTCCGGATCCGGCCGCGCTGCGCGCCTACATGCAGCGCCTCTCCGCCCGGCCGCATCACGTGGGGTCCGCCTACGACAAGGAAAACGCCGAATGGATCGCGGCCAAGGCCAAGGAGTGGAGACTGGACGCGCAGATCGAAACCTTCGACGTACTTTTCCCAACTCCGAAAGAGCGCGCGCTTGAAATGATTGAGCCCAAGCGCGTCGCGGCCAAGATGGCCGAACCCGCTGTCGCCGGCGACGCGACCTCCGCGCAGCAGAACGAGCAATTGCCGGTCTATAACGCCTACTCCATCGATGGCGATGTCACCGCGCCCCTGGTCTACGTGAATTACGGCATCCCGGCGGATTACGAGGAACTGGACCGGCTCGGCATTTCCGTGAAGGGCGCCATCGTGATCGCGCGCTACGGCGGAAGCTGGCGGGGCATCAAGCCCAAGGTGGCGGGCGAGCACGGCGCCGTGGGATGCCTGATCTATTCCGACCCTCGCGACGATGGCTACGCGCAGGGCGAAACCTTCCCCAACGGTCCCTTCCGCCCCAACGATGGCGCGCAGCGCGGCAGCGTGATGGACATGCCGGTCTATCCGGGCGACCCGCTGACACCCGGAGTGGGCGCCACCAAGGACGCCAAACGCCTGCCCTTGAGCGAGGCCAAGACCCTGACCAAAATCCCCGTGATGCCCATCTCTTATGGCGACGCCCAGCCCATGCTGGCCGCGCTCGCCGGACCCGTGGCGCCCGTCGCCTGGCGCGGCGCCCTGCCCATCACCTATCACGTGGGTCCCGGACCCGCCAAGGTCCACCTGAAGCTTAAATTCAACTGGGACCTGAAGACGATTTACGACGTCATCGTGCGCATTCCGGGAAGCCAGTTCCCCGACGAGTGGATCATTCGCGGCAACCATCACGACGCGTGGGTCAACGGGGCGCAGGATCCCGTATCCGGCACCGGGCCGATGATGGAAGAAATGCGCGCGTTGGGCGCGCTGCTGAAGCAGGGGTGGAAGCCTAAACGCACCATCGTCTACTGCGCCTGGGACGGCGAGGAACCGGGGCTGCTGGGCTCCACCGAGTGGGCGGAGACGCACGCCGCCGAACTGCAAAGCAAAGCCGCGGTTTACATCAATTCGGATTCCAACGGCCGCGGCTTCCTCCAGGTGCAAGGGTCGCACACGCTGGAGAAGTTCATCAATGGCGTGGCCCGGGATATCGAAGACCCGGAGGCCAAGGTGACGGTGTGGAAGCGGCTGCAGGCGGAGCGCTTGGCGCAGACCGCGGAAACCGCGGCGGCGGACCGGCAGGAAGCGCGCACACGCGCCGACCTGCGTATCGGCGCCCTGGGCTCGGGGTCCGATTACACGGCGTTTCTGGATCACCTCGGCATCGCCAGCGTCAATCTGGCTTTCGGCGGCGAAGATGAGGGCGGCATCTACCACTCCATCTACGACGATTTCTACTGGTACACGCATTTTTCGGACTCGGATTTCGTCTACGGACGGGCGCTGGCGCAGACCGCCGGCACCACCGTCATGCGCCTGGCCGGCGCAGAGCTACTGCCTCTGGATTTCGACAATTTCACGGACACCCTGCGCCGCTACATCGACGAGGTGCGGAAGTTGGCCAGCGATAAACGC
>JANYJN010000536.1 GCA_025358475.1 Candidatus Solibacter sp. | reverse complement strand
GCCCTTGTCTTTGATCTTTACGAAAGTCTGGTAGGCTTCCAGCGCACCGCGGCTCTGCAATCCTTCGCGCGCCCGGCCCAGGTAGTAATAGACGGAGGGCAGATAGTGGTAGCTCGGTTCATCGTCAAGGAATACGGCAGTTGCCTCTCCGCGACGTTGCAGGCACGCGTCCAGTTCCGTATCGGCTTCCGTAAACGCATGCGCGGCCAGGTATGCCCGGCCCAGGCCAAACCTGCCGAGCCAGGTATCGGCAAGTGCCTGCGCCGCTTGAAAGGTCTTCACGGCATCGTGGTATTCGCCGTGTTTGATCCGGACTTCGGCCTCGATCAGCTTGCCGTAAGCCTGTGGCTCCGCCTCAAACCTTTGGCCCAGCTTGGAAGCCAGCGCCAGCGCCTTCTTCTCGCCGCCGGTTTCGAGGTAGATTAACGCCGCTGGATATAAGACGTTCTCGTCCTGCCCCCCCTTTACGGCATCGTCGGCGGCGGCCACCGCCTTAGCCCGGTTGTTCTTGACGGCCCAGATCTGGCCGAGAGCCGCCCATTTGGCGGCGGCGCGTGCGGCGTCATGGGCGGCCAAATCCGGCTGGATGCCTTTTTCGAGTTCGCTCAAAGCGCCATCCAGGTCTCCCCGGTACCACGCCGCGTCGGCCAGGCCAACGGCGGCTTCGGATACCCCCGATGGGCCGAGCCCAGCGAGTTTGTGGTACGCCTCGATTGCTTCCTGCACCTTGCCTTCCCCAAGGAGAGACAAGCCCAGGCAAACGTACGCCTTCTCGAAGGAGTCGTTCATCTCTAGCAGCCGGCGGGACTCCCGGACGGCTGTGTCAAAATCGCCCGCATACATTGCAAACAGGCCGACATTGTTCAGTTGCAATAGATTGTTGGGATATATCGCCACTGCGCGCCGCCCTTCCTCCAGCGCCGCGCTCATGTTTCGCTGGTAAAAATAGGCGAGTGCCAGATTAGCAATGCCGGCAGTATCGGCAGGATACTGCTTCACCAGAGCCTTGAACTGTTCGCTCGCCTTGAAATAATCCCGCTCCAGCAGGTAGTAACCGCCCCGCGTCCGATACTTCTCCCGATCCGACATGCGGTCGATCTTCGACATGGCCAGCTTGTACATGGCTTCCGCATCCTGCCGGCGCCCGAGGTTCGCGAGCGTGGCGGCAAGCCCCGCGTAGGCGCGGCCCAAATCGGGGTCGAATTGGATGCTCTGCTGGTAGGCCGCCAGAGCGTCGTTCCATTTACCCTTCCATTGCAGTTCCTGGGCCAGCGCGTATTGCTGCGACGCCCGTAGCGATTTCGAAGAGAAGGTCTCGGCCGCGGCAATCTGTGTGCCAACCGGTGTTACGTCGCCCAGCGCCTTACGGAGCGCGGCGGCAATCTTTCCGGTGAGCCGCGGCAGCTCTTCGGGGCTGCCCGCGGTCACGGATTGCTGGCTGATGGACTTGCCATTGGCCGCATCCACGGCTCGAACCGACATCGAATATCGCTTACCGCTCCGGCTGATGGACCCGGAGACGACCACGCCAAGTCCTTCCCGCGCAGCCACCAGCCGTGCGGTCTGCTCGTTGAGACGAGTGGACCCGGAGAGCTGTCCCGCCACCTTGTGCGCTTGCCCGCGGTTGTACGCCGTAACAAAAGACGCCCCTTCCAACTCCGTTCCGATCATTGGTTCAAGGGTTCCGTCCAGCAGCGGGTTCCCCGTGGAATTGTCGAAATCGGCGACCAACAACTTAACCGCCGCTTTGGGCTGCTGGGGAGCCGGCCGGCGCGTCAGATACCCGGCTACACCCGCCGCCGCGAGCGTCATAAAAATGCCCACGGCTACGGCGCGCTGAAGCGCACTGGGTGCGGCTTTGCGGATCCCCAGCCAGATCTCCAGGTCGCGAACAATCTCTTCCCCGGATTGATACCGGTCCGCCGGATCTATCGCCAGACAGCGCATCACGATTCGGTTCAGACGCTCCGGGGTTCCGGGTTCGCTGGCCCTAAGCGGTCGAATGGCTACCGTCGCTCGATGGTGCAGCAGCTCCGATAAGTTGTTGCCTTCGCAAGGTACTTCGCCGCTCACCAACTCATACAGCACCAGCCCGAAGGTAAACAGATCGGACCGGTGATCTACCTTCTCCCTTTTCGCTTGTTCCGGCGACATGTAGCGCGGCGTGCCGAGGAGAGCTCCCACGCGCGTGAGGTTAATCGGCCCGGCGTCCAGCTCCAGGGAACCGGTATCCACCGGGACCTCCAGTGCCGCGACCGAATTTGCAATTCCAAAATCCATGATGGCCGCCCGTCCCTGAGCGTCCACCATAATGTTCTGCGGCTTGAGATCGCGATGGATCACGCCTTCCTTGTGGGCAGCGGCCAGCCCGCGGCAAACCTGGAGCATTATCCCCCCGGCACTCCTGGGGGCCAGCTTACCGGACTCCTGGAGGATATCGCCGAGTTCCCTGCCCTCGATATACTCCATGCTGATGAACCGAATGCCGTCGGCCACGCCGAGATCGTAGATACGCACTACGTTGGCATGCGTCACTTGCCGTGCCAGTACCAGTTCCTGGCGGAAGCGCTGCAGGATATCGTGGCTGTCCACAAATTCCGGGCGGATGACCTTCAAAGCGACAAGCCGGTCCACCTCCCGGTCGCGGGCCTTCAGGACTGCTCCCATGCCCCCTTCTCCAAGTAATGCCAGAATTTCGTAACGGTCGCCTAGGATAGTTCCCGGAGCCAGAGTTCTGGAACCACTACTCGCGGGACTGCCCGGCGCTTGTGACCAACCTGCGCCGGCGACCGTCGCCAATGCTGTTTCTCCGGCATTCCAGTTATCCATCAACTGGGTTGCGTCGCCCACCGGTGTCGCGGTTCCACAGGCGGGGCACTGACTTGCCGCGTGGGGCACCGGAGTATTACAGGCGGAACAGACCATAAGCATCCTGAGGATGCCTATCATTATGTAACACCTTTGTTCGAACCGGGTAGGCCGCTCACCGTTATAGGAAGTTTGGTTTCGCCCAAAAAACACGAAATTCCTAGCCATAACATTTGTTACAAGTGCCGGCAGCCAAGAGCCGGCTTCCTTCCCTAAATCCGCTAAACTGGAAGAGTATGTTCCAACCGCTCGTGGGCATGGACCTGACGGATTTGGCTGCGGCCCTGAGCCCCAGTCAGCCTGGGTACCGCGCCCGGCAAATCTACCAAGCTCTCTACCAGGGCCAAGCCGGGGATCTGGTGGCGATCTCTACGCTCCCCCTGGGTCTGCGCCAGGAACTCGCCGAACGGCACGCCTTGGGCCTGCCCACCGTGGACCGCGTTTTCGAATCCACCGACGGCACACGCCGCTACCTGCTCCGCCTGGCCGACGGACGCACCGTCGAAGCCGTGTTGATGCCCGAAGAACACCGCGATACCATCTGCATCTCCAGCCAGGTGGGCTGCCCGGTGGATTGCAAATTCTGCATGACCGCCCTGATGGGCCTGGAACGCAGCCTCACCGCCGGCGAGATTGTCGGCCAGGTGCTTCTGGTCGCGCGCCAGAACCAACTCCGCCAGGAGGGTGGCCGCCTCAACATCGTCATAATGGGGCAGGGCGAGCCGCTGCTGAACCTCCCCAACGTCGTCAAGGCCACGCGTATTCTGCTGGACCCCGCCGGCTTCGCCCTCTCCCCCCGCCGCATCACCGTTTCCACGGCCGGCATCATCCCGCAAATCGCCGAACTCGGGCGCGAACCGGTGCGCCCCAGGCTCGCCATTTCCCTGAACGCTTCCACCGAAGAACAGCGGCAGGAACTCATGCCCATTACCCGGAAGTATCACATGAAGGACCTGCTGGCCGCCTGCAAGGCCTATCCACTGCGTCCCTGGGAGAAACTCACCTTCGAATACGTGCTACTCAATGGCGTCAACGATAGCGATGCCGACGCGCGCCGCGTGCTCAAACTGCTGGCCCACCTCAACGCCAAAGTCAACCTGATCGCCCTCAATCCCGGGCCGGGAATCCCCTACGCCACGCCGCTTCCGGAGCGGGTGGCCAGCTTCCAGGCAATCGTCCGCCGCGGGCTTCCCTGCTTCGTGCGCAAGCCTCGCGGGCTGGATATCTACGCCGCCTGCGGGCAACTCAAGAGCCACTCGCAATCCGCCACCGGACCGGCCTCGCCGCCTTCGCCCGAACATTCGTGACCCTCGCCTCCCCGCCTCGCGCGCCAGCCGCGCTCCGGCAATCGGGCTCTCCGCTGGACGACGTGCCCGCGCCCCCCGTCCGCGCGCATGTCCCCGCAGGATGGTGCGGGAAGCGCTCACCCGCGAGGGTTATCAGTTCCCGATGCCGGCGGAAACCGGCGCGGTGGCGTAGGTTTTGAAGGAATTCTGGCCACCGCCCGCTTGGTGTCATTTGACCCGTTGCCCTGCACCAAACTAAACTAGTGTGTAGGGAAGTGTTGATGCTCAAGGGTCTATGAGAACGGACGCGCCGCTCAATTTCAGGTATCAGGACATTCTGACTTCCATCGTCCGGGCGTATATCGATACCGGCGAACCGGTGGGATCTCGTACCATTTCGAAGCGCCGCCACAATACGCTCAGTCCGGCCTCCATCCGCAATGTGATGGCGGACCTCGTCGAAGAGGGCTACCTATCCCAGCCGCACACGTCGGCCGGCCGGGTGCCCACTGAGAAGGCTTTCCGTTTCTTCGTAGGTTCGCTCGCCACCAGCCGTGTGACCGCCACCGAATCGGACCGCATGACCAATGAGTTCCGCGCCCTGGATACGGTGGGCGAACGCGTGGTGCGTTCCTCCTACATCCTGGTGGAAATGACGCGCAACGTGGGCATCGCCGCCGCCATCCCCGAAATGGCCCAGGAACTCGATCAGATCCAACTCGTCCCGCTTTCCGACCGCCGGGTGCTGATGGTGCTGGTCACCCGCGACCACATGGTGCGCAACCGCGTCGTCATGCTGGAAGAGCCCACCTCCCCGGATGAATTGACGTCCATCTGCTGCTACGTGAACCGCAACTTCAGCGGCTGGCAACTTGGTACTGCTCGCCGCGAGTTGCTCCGCCGCATCGAAAGTGAACGCGAGTTGTATCACGCGGCGATGCACAACTTGCAGATGTTGTCGCAGAAGGGATTGCTGGACCTCGATACCTCTCCCCAGGTTCACATGGAAGGCGCCAGCAACCTGCTGGGACTGGACCTGCATCTGACGCGCGAGAAAATGCGCGAACTCTTCCATGCCTTGGAAGAAAAGCAGCGTCTCATGGAGTTGCTGGACCGCTTCCTGGAACAGCCTCCCGGCGAATTGGCGGTCCGTGTCGGGCTGGAGGAAGCCCACCCGGCGATGAAAGACCTCGCGCTGATCGGAATGACCATCCGCATGGCCAGCGGATTGCCCGTAAAAGTAGCCGTGCTGGGTCCCATGCGTATGAACTATGAGCGTGTGATTGCGGCCGTACTGCAAACCAGCCGGGCGTTGGAAAGTGCCAAATTTTAGAATCTGGAATCGCCGGGTAAGAAAGCGAATCGAAAAAGCCGTGGATACCGATAAACCCCAAGAAGATGCCCCGGAAGAAGCCCTCGCCGAGGGCGGCCCGTTCGACTCGATTCTAGAGGGCCAGCTCGCGGCCATGGCGGCCGAACGCGAGCAGTTCGCGGCGGAAAAGGCGGAACTGCAGGAGCGCTTGCTGCGCGCCCGCGCCGAGTTCGAAAACGCGCGCCGCCGCCAGGACCGCGAACGTCTGGACTATCTCCAGTTCGCCGCCATGGATATGGTGCGCGACCTTTTGCCCATCCTGGACGATTTCGAGCGCGCCCTGCAAGTGGAAACCGCCGACCGCGAATATGCCAAAGGCGTGGAGCTGATCTACCAGCGTATGGCCGACACCCTCAAGAAACTCGGGCTCGAACCCATCGAGACCGCCGGACAGCCGTTCGACCCCAACCTGCATCAGGCCGTGGAGCGTGTGCAGACGGAAGATGCCGAAGACCAGGCCATTCTGGGCGAGTTCCAGCGGGGATATAATTTCAAAGGCAAACTTCTCAGGCCCGCGATGGTTAGGGTCGCGGTGAGGCCGTAACCGCAGTGAATCCCGTGTCCAAGAAAGATTATTACGAAGTGCTCAGTGTCGGCAAGGAAGCCGGCGATCAGGAGATCAAAGGCGCGTACCGCGAACTTGCCAAGCGCTTTCATCCCGACCGCAATCCGGACGATCCGACGGCCGAAGAGAGATTCAAGGAAGCCAGCGAAGCTTATAGCGTTTTGAGCGATGCGCAGAAGCGCGCCGCGTACGATCGCTTCGGCCATGCGGGCGTGCAGGGCGCCGGCGGGCCAGCCAATTACAACCCCGAAGCCTTCGCCGATTTCGGCGACATCCTGGGCGATTTCTTCGGCTTCGGCGATCTCTTCGGGAATGCCGGCGGTGGCCGCAAACGCACTCGCGCGCAACGGGGCGAGGACGTGCGCTACGATCTGGAGCTCAGCTTCGAGGACGCCATGTTCGGCATGAGCGCCGATATCCAGGTGCCGCGCATGGAACGCTGCGAGCGATGCAAGGGCGCCGGGAGCGAACCCGGCAGCGGGCCCAGCAACTGCCCCACCTGCCACGGCCGCGGCGAAATTCTGTACCAGCAGAGCTTCCTGTCGATTCGCCGTACCTGCAGCACCTGTAACGGCTCGGGCCAGATTATCCGCAACCCTAACCATCGCGGGCCTCAGAAGTTTGCCTTTGAAATTATATCCCCGCTGGAACTCGCCCAGAATGGCCTGGTCTTCGGCATCTTCC
>JANYJN010000058.1 GCA_025358475.1 Candidatus Solibacter sp. | reverse complement strand
CGCGCCAGCATCACGCCGGTGACCACCATGCCGCTGTGGGTTTGCGCCAGCACCAGGCCGAAGACGGCGACGTTGTTGAAGTGATCGCCGGTCTCGCTCACCACCTGGCCGATCCACGTATTGCGGTAATTGTGGTTGCGGCGCAGCAGTGAGAGGAACGGGTTCATCGGTGGGTCAGCACCACCGCATGTGGCGTCGCTTAGCGGGAAACCGTTCCCTTACGGTCGCGGCTCGGATCGAGGCACCCGCAACCCCAATCGGAGCCGCGACCGTGAGGGAGCGGTTTCTTCGAAATGCGATACGGTGTTCGTGAGACGGTGCCCTCATCATCTGCCGTTCAACCCAGTACCTCTTCCCTCACCGTGATGCGGCGGATGTAATCGAGATCGAGGGCGTAGCCGAAGCCGGGTTCGTCGCGCTTGCGGATGGTGCCGGTGGAGGTGACTTCCACTTCGGGTTCGATGATGTCGCGCGACCAGTAGCGTTTGCTGGCGGAGACATCGCCGGGCAGTACGAAGTTGGGAAGGCTGGCCAGCGCGATATTGTGGGCGCGCCCGATGCCGGCTTCCAACATGCCGCCGCACCACACCGGAATGCCGGCAGCCTGGGCGATATCGTGCACCCGTTTGGCCTGGCTGAATCCGGCCACCCGGCCGAGCTTGATGTTGATGATGCCGCAGGCGCGCAGTTGGATGGCCTGCTCGGCGTGGCGCACGGTGCGAATGCACTCGTCCAGGCAGATGGGAGTTTGCAGCTTGGCCTGGAGCGTGGCGTGATCGATTATGTCGTCGTGACCCAGCGGCTGCTCGATCATCATCAGGTAGAAATCGTCCAGCTTGCGCAGATGATCCGTGTCGGCCAGGGTGTAAGCGGAGTTGGCGTCGGCCATCAGTTTGATCGCGGGGAAACGCTCGCGCACGCGGCGGACCACGTCCACGTCCCAGCCGGGCTTGATCTTCATCTTGATGCGCTGATAGCCCGCCGCCAGTTCGACCTCGATTTTCTCGAACAACTGCTCCACGGAATCCTGGATGCCGATGGAGACGCCGCAGGGAATCTCGCGGCGCGCGCCGCCGCCGATCTGCCGCCACAGGGGGACGCCGTGCATGCGGGCTTCCAGGTCCCAGACGGCTGCTTCCAAGCCGCCGCGCGCCATGTTGTGGCCGCGGATGTGGGCGGTCAACGGGAAGACGTCTTCGGCGGAATTAAGCGGCTTACCGAGCACGCGCGGGGCGACGTAATCGTGCAGGATGCTCCAGGCGGAGGCGGTCCACTCCTCGTTGTAGAAGGGGTGTTCGCCGGCGGTGACTTCGCCCCAGCCGGTGACGCCATCGCCGGAGACTTCCACCAGGATGATGTCACGGCTGTAGGTGCGGGAAAAGCTGGTCTCGAAGAAGTGCACCAGGGGCATACGGATCTGGCGCAGAACGATGCGGTCAAGCTTCATAGCCACGGCTCCAGGAGGTAGGCGCCTTCGGCTTCGGTGCGCCTAAAGCCGGTGACGGCGAGGCCGCGAGAGAAGGCGTCCAGGAAAAGGCGGGCGTTGGTCTGTTGGATGGCCCGCGCGCGGGCGGTGTCCTGCCGGCGGATGACTTCGATATCGGCGGGGTAGGCTATGCGCGCAGTAGGACAGGCCTCCTGGCCTGTCTTCGGGTCCGCGGCTTGCCCCCCGAGAATGGCGTGGACGCGAGGCGAATCGATCCACCATTCGGCGGTGCAGCGGTCGGTGGGCAGACCGCCATGCAAGGGGCTGGTGGTGGTGCCGTACTGGTTTTCCTGATAGACGCGCACGATGGCGCCCAGCTTTTCGATGTTGAGGAAGGCGTTCTTGAGTTCCAGCGGATCGAAGGTCCACTCGATCAGCGCGATGCCGCGCGCCATGGCGTCGTCGCGCTGGCGGAGTTTGAGGCGGCGGCCGACTTGCGCGTTGCGGTGCGTGGGCAGTACGCCCAACATGTGGCTGTGCAGGTACGGGCGCCCATCGGGCTTGATGCCGGGGATGGCGAAGCAGAAGCCGATCATGCGCGGGCCATCGTAGGCGCCGAACACGTGGCCGCCCACCTTGGCCACCACCGCCAGAAAACGCATGGGGATCAGTTCGCTATCGGCGTAGCTCCAGATGGCTTTCTGTAAGGTCAGAACGTCTTCGAATTCGTCCAGACGGAACAACTGGCGGATTTCAACGGGCACTACTTGCGCTTGGCCTCCTGCCACAGAGCCTCCATCTCGTCGATGGTCGCGTCTTCCGGTTTGCGGCCCTGTTCACTGAGGCGGGTTTCGATAAAGCTCCAGCGGGTGCGGAATTTCGCGTTGGTGCGGCGCAGGGCTTGCTCGGGATCCACTTTGACGAAACGCGCCAGGTTGACCAGGACGAAGATCATGTCGCCGAGTTCGTCCTCCAGTTCGTCCTGCGCCTGGTGGCGGCGCGCCTGGGCGAACTCGGCCAGTTCCTCGTGGAGTTTGTCGAGCACCTGCTCGGCGTTTTCCCAATCGAAGCCGACCCTGGCGGCCTTAGAGGTGATCTGCTGGGCTTCCACCAGGGCGGGCAGCGCGCGCGGCACCCCGCCGAGCAGACCGGTATTCCGCTTGCGCTCGGCCTTGGGCTCGGAGTTCTTGACCCGGCCCCAGATGGACAGAACTTCGTCGGCCGATGCCGCCGATTCCTCGCCGAAAACGTGCGGATGGCGGCGTACCAGTTTCTTGTTGATGGCATCGAGCGCGTCTTCGATGCGAAACAACCCCTGCTCCGATGCCATCTGGGCGTAGAACACGGCTTGCAGTATGAAATCGCCCAATTCCTGGGTGAGCTCCTCCCAGTCGCGATGTTCGATGGCGTCCAGCACCTCATAGGTTTCTTCCAGGGTGAAGGGCTTGATGCTGTCGAAGGTCTGTTCGCGGTCCCACGGGCAGCCGCCCGGGGCGCGTAAGCGGGCCATGATCGCGACCAGTTGCTGAAACTTCTCGCCGGCAGTCTCTGAATTCATTGCGTTGGGGTGAGCGATTTCCCTCAATGTAACATATGAAGCGGAAGAGGCATGGCGGCAGGGTGGCCCGGTCGCACACCCACACCCCTTGTAATGTTGACAGAAGCGGCGGCAAGCTCTACTCTCATAGCAATGGAAGTACATTTCACCCCGGAACAGGAAGCGCAACTTGGGCGAATTGCCGGCTACAGCGGCACCGACACCGAAAAGCTGGTGAAGGATGCGGCCTTGCGAGTGGTCGAGGAAGATATGCACTTTCGTGCCGGCGTCCGTCGTGGTATCGAACAGGCCGACCGGGGCGAATTGATGAACCACGGCGACGTGAAAGCGCGAATCGAGCACCTTTTGCAGCCCTGATGGATATCCGATGGACTACGGAAGCCAGTTCTAACCTCGAACAGATCAGCGTTCGCATTGCTGAAGACAAACCGGAAGCTGCATTGAAAACCGCCGGCATTATCTTTGAACGCATGAGCAACTGGTCCGTTTTCCGCGCCGCGGCCGAATCGGTCGCGAGCAAGGGACACGGGAACTAGTTCTCTCTCCCCTGCCATACATCGCCGTCTACCGTGTGAAGGAATGCACCATTGAGATTCTGCACATTTGGCACGGCGCACAGAACAGGGATTGAGCCCCGCGACTGAAACGCTCCTGGCGTCATGAGCAACTTATGGCACACTGGAGGTTACACCTCATATGGCTGAATCTCCAATCACCGCACGCGCGCAGGATTTTGCTGCCTGGTATCAGGATGTCGTACTGCAAGGCGACATGGCCGAACCCGCCGAGATCGTGAAGGGCTGCATGGTCATCAAGCCCAACGGATACGCGGTGTGGGAAGTGCTGCAACGCGAACTCGACCAGCGCTTCAAGGCCAGCAATCACCAGAACGTCTATTTCCCGTTGCTCATCCCGCAGAGCTTTCTCCGCAAGGAAGCCGAGCACGTGGAAGGCTTTGCGCCGGAGCTGGCGGTGGTCACCATCGCCGGCGGCAAGGAACTGGAAGAGCCGTACGTGATCCGGCCGACGTCGGAGACCATCGTGGGGCACTTCTTCGGCAAGTGGATTCATAGCTGGCGCGATCTGCCGATGCTGCTGAATCAGTGGGCCAATGTGGTCCGCTGGGAACTGCGCACCCGCATGTTCCTGCGCACCACGGAGTTTCTCTGGCAGGAAGGCCACACGGCGCACTCCAACCACGACGAAGCGGTTGAGGAAGTGCTTCGGATGCTGGACGTGTACGCCGAGGTGGCCCAGGACATCATGGCGATGCCGGTGATTAAGGGCGTGAAGACGCGGGCGGAGAAGTTCGCGGGCGCACTGCGCAGCTACTCGATCGAGGCCATGATGCAGAACGGCCTGGCGCTACAGGCGGGCACGAGTCACGATCTGGGGCAGAACTTCGGCAAGGCGTTTGACGTGCAGTTCCAGAGCAAGGAAGGGCAGCTGGAGTACGTGTGGCAGACCAGTTGGGGAGTGAGCACGCGGTTGATCGGCGGGCTAATCATGACGCATTCCGACGACAAGGGCCTGGTGCTGCCGCCCAAGCTTGCGCCCATCCCGACGGTGCTGGTGCCGATTTACCGCAAGGACGAAGAGCGGGCACAGGTGCTGGAGGCGGCACACCGCATCGCCAAGGACGTGGGCGCGAAGGTGGACGACCGCGACGGGCAATCGCCGGGCGCGAAGTTCTTTCACTGGGAGCGGCGCGGGGTTCCGACCGTCCTGGAACTGGGGCCGCGCGATCTGGCCAGCGGCAAGATCGTGTTAAAGCGGCGCGATACGGGCGTCAAGGAGCCCGTCGACCAGACGGCGATCGCCGGCAAACTCGCCGCCACGTTGGTTGATATCCAGACCAGCCTGTTCACGCGCGCCAAGGAGCGCATGAAGGCCAACACGGTGCTGGCCAATTCGATCCAGGAAGTGGAAGCGATCCTGAATGACGTCACGGCGGAAAAGGGCGGCGGCAAGTTCGTCATGGCGCACATCAAAGACGATCCCATTTGCGACGCGCGCCTCAAGGAGTT
>JANYJN010000503.1 GCA_025358475.1 Candidatus Solibacter sp. | reverse complement strand
CATGGGGCCAAGCGGCCTGGCCGAGCTACCCGAACAACAGCGCAATTTCGGTTACCAGCGGAGGCAACGTCGGGATCGGGACGACGAGCCCGGGGGTTCTCCTAAACGTGGTGGGGAACGGGCTTATGGGGGAATTCACTGGGGCTGCCAACCCATCTGTGTGGCTCGTCGACAACTCTTCGGGGGGCCTTCTGGGGCTGGCTGTCGCATCGGGGCCAGGGAGTTACCTAAACGGCGCGTCAGCAAAGGACGCTCTGATATTCACGCCGTGGAGCACTGGCGGCATCGGCCTAGGCACGGGCACCTACGTACGTGTCTACGTGGCATATGGCGGCAACGTCGGCATCGGCACGACTAACCCGCAATACAAGCTCGCGGTCAACGGGAATATCGGCGCCCAGGACATCATCGTCACCAATACCGGCTGGTCTGATTACGTGTTCCGGCCTACCTACCGGCTGCGTCCTTTGAGCGAGGTCAGCCAGTACATCCAGAAGAACGGCCACCTGCCGGACATCCCGACCGAAGCGGAAGTCAAGGAGAAGGGCGTCAGCCTCGGCGACATGCAAGCCAAGCTGCTGGCGAAGGTCGAAGAGCTCACGCTTCACGCGATTCACCAGGAGAAGGAAAATCGCGAGTTGCGCGTGAACTTGACCAGGGAGAATCAGGAACTCCGCGACCGCCTCGCCCGCTTGGAGAAGGGCGCGGCCGCCGATTCTACACCAGCGGTAGCCAAGTAAGGGAGCCCAGATGAGAGCGTCGAAACAACGAAGGGTGCTGAGTCCCCTGCTCCGGCCGGCGCTCTGGTTTTGCGCCTGCAACCTGCTGGCGGCCGCCGCGACGGCGCAGTGTACGAATCCGACTCAGGTGCCCAACGGCACCTACACATCGGGTGACCACAGCCAAGTCGATAGTAACGCCCTTGCGTCATCCAGCTTCGCGGTCAGCAGCGGCGCGACGGCAACGTTCGCGGCAGGTAACTGCATCCACCTTGCTCCGGGCTTTCGCGCGAACGCCGTCGGCGCAACTGTCCCGACCACGTTTCACGCCTGGGTGGACATCGCGCCAACGCCAGTATCGGTTGTGCCATCTTCGCCGCCGCAAAACCCGCCCCTCACTCAAGCCTTCACATGGACCGTGGCGAGCCCGGCCGGACGAAGCAATCTGTCTCACGTCTTCGCCCTCTTTAACAGCACGTCTGCGACTGCAAATGCCTGCTACATCCATTACGACGCTTCTTCCAACCTGGTCTATCTGGCCGACAACGCGAGCACCACGTGGCTGGGCGGGTTTGCCCCATCGAGTACTGGAAGCATCGCTAACTCCCAATGCAGCATTGCGGGGACAAACTCCTCGCCAAATCCCACGAGTTCGGGCACGCAGCTCGGCTTGACGTTGAATGTCACCTTTAATGCGGCGTCGTTTTCGGGAAACAAGAACGAGTACCTATATGCTCTCGATGGTTCCGGTGTTTCCACCGGATGGCAGCAGATGGGGACGTGGACGGTGCCGGCGCCGCCCGCGCCGGATTTCACGCTGACGAGCCCGATGGACAGCTATTACGTGCAGACGGGAGTTACGTCGTACCCGTCGTATGCTCTGAGCATCACTCCCCAGAACGGCTTCAACAGCCCGGTATCCTTCAGCATGTCTTGGCCCATGAATGGGTGCGGGTACTCCACCTTCAACCCAGCGCAGGTGAGCGGGCCTTCCTGGACGACCACAGTCAGCATGCAATGCTACGAAACGCTTCAGAATGGCTACTGGACACAGGTGACTGCATCGGGCGGAGGCAAATCGCACCAGCTCAATTTGTACCTCTACGTTGCTTCAAACCCGCAGTCCTACCTGACTACCGCGGTCAGCCCCGCGGGCGGCGGGTCCATCTCACCCGGAAGCGGCTGGTACAGTACTGGAAGCTATCTTACGATGACAGCCACTCCAGCCAGCGGCTACCGCTTCACCGCCTTCGCTGGCGTCGATTCCAGCAACGGGTCAACAGGCTACGTGACGATGAACGGCAACCGGGGCGTCAGCGCGATCTTCGCTCAGACAGTCACGTCTTATACGCTCACCACAAGCGTAAGCCCTTCGGGCAGCGGGAGCCTAACGCTCAGCCCGACATGCTGCACGTACAACGCGGGCACGCAGGTCACGATTACGGCCACTCCCGCCAGCGGCTACCAATTCAACGGTTGGACAGGTGTCGATTCCAGCAGCGGCACGACAGGCTACGTGACGATGAACTCCAGCCGGAGCGTCACTGCAAATTTCAGCCAGATCGCAACGCAGTACCAACTGACCACCACCGTAAGCCCCTCGGGCAGCGGGACACTGAACTTCAGCCCACCATGTTGTACGTACAACGCAGGAACGCAGGTGACGATTACGGCGAGTGCTGCCAGCGGCTATCAATTCAGCGCCTTCACCGGCAGTGTGAACAGCGGTTCCAATCCGCTCACCGTCACCATGGGCAGCGCGGCGACGGAGACGGCTAACTTCACCCTCCAGACTCCTGCGCTCACGATCACCACACAGAGCTTGCCCACCGGCACGGTGCAGGTAGCCTATCCGCAGACAACCCTGATCGCTAATGGGGGAACACCACCGTATACTTGGTCGGTGACGTCGGGCTCGCTCCCCGGCGGGCTTGCATTGTCTGCCGGCGCTATTAGCGGCACACCCACAACGGCAGGATCCTCCATTCTCACGATTCGAGTGACCGACAGCGCAGGCCAGACAGCTAGCGCAACTTTCGCCGTCACAATAGCGGCTGGTGCGTTTATGACGATGTCCCCAGCCAATTCAGGAGGCGGAGCCTATTCCATTCAGCCCTTCTTGTTCACAGTCAGCGATCCCGTGGCGGCGACAAACATCAGTAATATGACTGTCTCCTTTCAAAGCGCCACGGGGAGCCCGGTTTCCGGTACTTGCACATGGACCTACAATCCGATCACTAACGCCCTGCTGTACACGGAGGCCCAGTTTTCAGGCGGTCCCTACTTTCCAGGGACGAGCACGGGTACAATCGGCGGTCCGCTCTGTTCCACCAATTTGGATCTTTCCGCCGCGACTGTGTCGGGAACCGACGTGAACCTACAGCTCACGGTCTATTTCGCCACTAATTTCAACACCAACGCGTTCCTGTCCGCGCAAACCAGCGCTGGTGCAGCCGGGCCAACCAAGGTAGGCCAGTGGTCGTCTGGTACCGTCGCGGGCACAGCTAACTGCAGCACCGATCAACATGTGGACAAACCTGACAATGGAGGCACGCCGGTATCACGATGAGACGCTTCAAGTGGTTTAACATTCCGGCGGCATTCGTGGCCTTGTCGTGTGCCGGATCTGCCGCCAACGGGATCGAGGCTAGTTTCACCGCGGTGCAGTACGCGGGATCTGCGCCGATTGTGGTAGATGGCGATCTCTCCGACTGGGACGCCGTTTCCACGAATCCACTGGCGCTCACTCAGCAGTGTCCAAGGCTGGCCGCGGGGGCCAAGCCCCTCCAAGCCGGCTTTCGCGGGTTGGTGGACCGCGACTATTTGTACATTGCAATTGCTGGCCAAAATGACGGTTCCGCGGCGCGTGGTTTGGCGATGGCCCGCCTCGTGGATATCCAGTTCTATGGGGACACTTCTGTCCGGTCATTGCGATATCAGAAGTTCCGCGGCATCGACGGGTCCATCGACATCTCATACGCCCAGGATGGCCGGACCGTGCTGGGGGGCGCGGTGCGGTTGCCTTCCGAGGGCGAGCCCGGCACACTGTTGGAATGCCCGAATCTTTGGGAACTGCTTGGGGCTAGGGTCGGTCTGAAGAGGACCAAGATGGGTTTCACCGCTGAAGTTGCGATTCCAATTGAAGCTCTGGGTTGGCAACCGGGATCGCCGTCAGGGCAGTTGCGGCTCAACGTTCGAGTCTTTGGATTTGACGCCGAGGGAGCACGGACCGCTTTGCAATGGGCCGCCGATCCGCTGAACACATCGGAGACGTCTCACGAGCTTCTTGGCACGATTACATTCGCTCCGCCGACATCCGGCCAACCCGCGAAACCAAAGGACCACGCTGCCAGGGACTTTTTCGCTGTGCTCCATCAACTTGCCAGCGGGCACGCTGCGGAGGCGCTCCCGGCTCTGATAGGCGCTTCCGATCCGCGAACGTTGCCTTTGCTCGGCATCGCATACCGGTCGGCCGGCGAGCCAGAGGCCGCGCGGACCGTGTTTCAGCAACTGACATCTGCGAAGACGCCAGAACCACTGCGCACTTGGGCCACTACGCAACTGCCAGCGCCGGACACCGTTGCAGCACAAAGTAGCTCGGAGCTCGACCGGCTTATCACCGAAGGGACCCGTTTCTCTGTGGCGGGACGCTGGGCCGACGCCGCCGGCGTCTTCCGGAAGATCACCGAAACGAAGACCACCCCGGTGAAGCACCGAGTCTGGGCAATGCTTCAAATCCAAGAGGGCCAGTTATCGGCGGGAGCGAACGAGGATTCCACCGCCACTGGTTGGGAGATCCAGCGTACGGCTCCCGACGGCGACCCCAACCGCCGTGAGAGTCTCGATCGGATCATGGCGGTGTACTTCAGCAACACGGAAGGCCTGAAACGGGCCAACCGGGCTGCGCTGGAACGGAGGCAGCCGGAACCGCTCTATGCCGCGTACCTCACTCAGTTACGCGCTCGCGACGACGGAATCGGCTGCTGGCAAGAACTGGAACTGGGCGAGCTGATGCGGGTGGAAGCTGCGACGCGTCTGGCCATCGATCACTACCGTGCGGCGAGCGAGATGCCCACCTGCCCCCGTGCCGATCGGGCCTGGGCATTGCTTCTGCTGCAGCGCGCACAAGCGGAGCAAGGCCAAACCGCTGCCGCGATCTCAGTCGCCCTGCGCATCAATGCGGATTATGCCGACGAATGGGATGTCCGAT
>JANYJN010000497.1 GCA_025358475.1 Candidatus Solibacter sp. | reverse complement strand
CAAGGAGTAGAGGACGCTCAACAGGTGCTCAGTGGTGGAGATGAGGACGCCCTGACGCATCAGGCTGGTGGCATAGCTGACGCGCGCCACATGGCGCCAACTGGCGGGGATAGGGAAGCGGTCAAGATCGGTGCGTATGAAAACCACGCCGGTATTGACCGGGGCAGGGAGGATGCGAATGTTCACGGGCACGCCGGAGTGCAGGCCTACTCCCGAGGCCTCCACCGGGCGCTGTACCGTGGTTTCAAACCGCAACGTAATTCTCCGGCATCGGAACTCCTATTTATTATTAGAGCATAACTTCAAATATATGATGCGGAAGGACTTGTGAAAGTTGCAGCGTGGCTAAACTGCCACACTTTGGGGTGAGTTTGTGGCGGAATCGCGGCGGTATGCCGGCTAGAGAAAAACCCGCATTTGCATTATTTGCGCCTCCATCTCCGATAACCAGCTACTCAACTTGTAGGCACCATCTTAGATTTAGCCCGAATTTTGACCAATGGGTAGTGTATGGTTGGGGACGCTAATTTCCCGCCCGGTACTGGAGTTAACGGAACCCTTCACGCCACGCCGGATGCCGTGGTGGGTGAGGCTCAGAACGATGAACGTTATGCCTACAACACCTGGGCTGCTTTGGCGGCTAATTTCACCCCGATCAACCCAGAGCTGGCTGGCCTCACGCTTACCCCAGGGGTCTACAAGTTTTCGTCCGGTGCGCAGTTGAATGGAGCAATGACTCTCGATTTCCTGGGCAACCCAGACGCGCTGTTCGTGTTCCAGATAGCCACCACGCTGATAACCGGAAGCGGCTCGTCCGTTGCGGTGGCCAATGGCACTGCCACCGACGGCATATTTTGGTTAGTCGGAAGCTCCGCGACTCTGGGCACCACTACGACCTTCGCCGGGAATATCCTCGCACTTACCAGCATTACGCTTAATACCGGCGCCAACATCGAGTGCGGGAGAGCATTTGCTCAGACCGGTGGGGTGACCATGGACACAAACCACATCTCGGGCAATTGCGGTGTTAACAACTTTGAGAGCGGGCGCACCGATTTCGGCAGCAGCGGTTTCAGCCCTACCTCCAGCCTCCAGATCATCACCCCTGAACCAGGAACCTTTCTGTTGTTTGGCCTCAGCCTCAGCCTGGGCCTCGCCGGTCTCAAGTTGAAGCACTCAGCCCGCAAGAAATAGTTCGCCGAGCGTTTCGCCTCCCCTGGATCCGGCTTGGCGTCCCGCAGTCGCGGCGGTATACAGTGCCACGATCGCAGAAGGCGCCGAAGCCGGTCTAGGGGAGTATCATCTCCGGTGCCTTCATCATCGCTCGCGTCCGAAAAGATCGACTCCCGCCTGGTACCCTCACTCAACCTCAGACACTTTCGGCGATCAATTCCGGTTTAGTTGCCCCACAGCAAGGGGGTTTCGCGGTGCAGCAGGTGGAGAATATTGCCGTCCGGATCGGTAAAGAAGACAAGGGAGTTCCCGCTGATGGTCTGCGCATCGGAAAGAAAACGCACACCTTTTGCCTTGAGGCGGGCGTAGACTTCGGGGAAATCGGTCACCGTAAGGGCGAGGTGGCGCAGGCCGGCGGGATTCATGCCCGCGGCGGGCACGGTATTGGGCGCGGATTCGATGATCTCGATTAGGGAGCCGTCGGCAGCTTTGATGAAGACGGTCTTGCTGGAGGCAGGCTGGTAATTGATGACGAAATCCAGATGCTCCACGTACCAGAGAGCGAGGCGGAGTGGATCCGTGGAGGCGATGGCGACGTGTTCGATTCCGGTGACCATATGGGGGGATTGTAGCGCGGGGATGGAGTGCGCTGAAATGCCCTCACTGGGTACTTCCAGTGAAGTTGGGTTAACCGAAAAACAGCGAGCGTCTGCAAGTGGCCCGGCGCGGTCGCTCCGTGTCGTGTTTCGGTCGATGGTGAGATTGGGGCTCGGGCGCGCCCAAGCCCGTGAAGGGGAAGAATATTGGCGAAGAGAATCCAAGTGCAGTTTGAAGGGAAACCGGTTCCGGCGGACCAGATCGATTTCGAGAGCGAGAAAGAACCCTGGACAATATACAAACGGAAAGACGGAAATCACTAAATATTCCGCACGACAACGTACTCATTTCGCCCGGAAACCGGAGCGCTGGGAAAACCGCCGCCGTCCCAACTCGCCGTAACGTGCTTTGGCCCGGGATTTTATCAGCCTGAATTGGGTCTCCGTCAACTTCAGGTCCCGGCAGATCTCTTCCGCCGTTTGCTCCCGTAGATAGAAACGAACCAACACTTCCCGGTCGCGCTTGGGCAGCCCGCCCAGCATGCGCAGGGCGACATCCTGGTTCTCCTGCTCGATCACCCTGCGTTCCGGGTCCGGCTGGTGGTCGGAGAGCGTCATCGCCGGGTCCAGGGTCTGCTGATTGCGCCGGGCATGTACGGCGGTGTCGATGTGCGCCGCCACCTGCCGCCGGACCACCGTGCGCACGTAACCCATCAGCCGCTCCGGCTCGCGAAGCTCGCCCCGCTGGATGGACTGCGTGATGATCAGGAAAACGTCGTGCACCTTGTCGTCGAGGTCCTGCGGCCCCAGTTGCCGCCATAGAAAGAATCGTACGCCTTTGACGAAGATGGCGTACAACTGCTCCATTCCGGCGGGATCCCCCGCCCGCACGAGTTCGACCAGCCGGGACCAGGAGGGTTCCAGTGGCTTGCTCTCGGTTTGCACGTCGGACTCGGTTTCACGGTTCATTGGCTTCCCACCAAAAAATAGGCGCCCCAGTAGCTGGGCTTGGCGCGCCAGTCCCCGGAGCGGATCATTTCCACCTGCGCCGCGCGCAGGGCTGCCGCGGGAGAACTGCGAAGCTCTCCGCTGAGGTTTCGGTAGAGAGCGCCGAAGAGCGCCCCGCTTTCATCCGGCGTGGCCCAGTTACTGCCGATCACCGAGTGCGCGCCCGCCATCAACCAGGCCCGCGTCAGACCGAGCAATCCGGTCCCCGGGCGTTGGGCGCCCTCCGCGGAATGGCAGCCGCTTAAGACCACGAGCCCGGCATTGGTCCGCCAGCCGGCGATCTCGTACGGCGGCAACAACTCGCTCTCACGCCGCGGTGTCAGGCTCAGCGCGATCAATCCGTAAGACGGCCGTTCCGAGGATTCCAAAACGTGCGTCGCCAGGTGAACCACCGCCGGATTCCGCCGCAACTGTTCGGCCAGGCCGTCTCGCGAGGCGTAGGCGCCCTTTAACAGCACCCGTTCCCCGCGCCAGCTTCGCGCACAGGCGTCCAGTTCCGCGCCGCTTCCAACCAGCCGGGGCAGCATCAGCGCAGTCGACGCCGGCTTGGCACCCGGGGGGAGTGGCGGCAATCTGGGGTCAGCCGTGTTGTAGATGGGGTCGCCCACTCCCACAAACACAGGCGCCGGAGTTTCACGGGTCCGGCTGCTGGCTTCCACCCAATACCCCGCGCCCGGGATTATCTCGATCACGTGGCGCTCCGCCAAGTAGGCCGGCGGTTGCCGGCTGGAGTCCTCCAGCGCCGCCAGCGGCGCCTCGAAGGGAAGTCCGCCCGCCGTGAATCGGTTCTGCGAATCCATCAGTGTCGAGCCGCGGTCCAGCGCCACCAGCCACCGCGTCTTGCGCTGGAACCGCGCCGCCAACTGTCCAAACAGCGTTCGCCAAAGTCGCGCCGGCCCATCCGCGCCCAGCGCGGCATCCTCCCGGATGGCTTTCGCCGCCGCTTGCGCTTGCGTCTCCACCTCGGCCCGTGCCGGCAATGCGTAGAGCGCCAGACCCTCGCGGTCCAGTGCCCACAACCAGGAGACGCGGTCGCCCAGTTGAAAACTGAGCAGCACGCTCTCGTCATCCAACCTTTGGCGAGAGAGTTCCAGCAGAGAGGAAGGCTGCGGCGCCCTAGGCGGCCCCAGCGCCAGTTCCATTCGCACCAGTTCGGCGTTGACACTGGCCACGGTTTCCGGGCCGCGGGCGTCCCGCGTGCGCAGACCCTGCACTTCGGCGCGCTGCAGGCGCGCCAGCGCCTCCCAATAGGCGGGAGGCAACCCGGAGGGATCGGCCCAGCGTCCCCGCGAAAACACGGCGCGCAGGCTGCCGGCGCGGTTCTCTTCGACGGCCTCGAAGGTCTCGCGGATCAGCGCCGGATTCCGCGTCTCCAGGTAGAGCCGATTGCCTGCCTCCACCAGCGCCGAATGAACCAGTTCCAGCCAACCTTCCGTCCCCATCCGCGAGGTGTCGTCGGGCGGAGTGTTCCAGCGCCAGTCGCGCGCCAGGCGAACTGCGATCCGCAGGTCTCCCATGGCATCGCTCAACCGCCCTTGCGCCATCCGGACGCGCCCGCGATAGTGGTAGATGTCCCACGCCGGAATCCCGCCCCGCGCTTGCGCGGAAAGCTCCACCGCGCGGTCGAGCAGTGCCGCTGCCGAGCTCAGGTCGCCCTGCTCCAACCGTAATCGTCCCAGGCTGCGATACGAAACATCCATCGCCAGACCATTCAGCTTGCGGATTCGGTAGGCCTCCAGCAGCGGCGGCTCCGCCCGTGCCAGTTCGCCGCGCTTCAGGTATTCCTCGCCCAGGCGGTTCCAGCCGATTGCATAGAGGTTGAGATCGCCTGCGCGGTCGGCTGCTTCGATGCCTTGGCTGAAGAGCTGCCGCGCTTCCTTCATCCGATCCTGGCGTGCGAGCAAGGTAGCCAGTTGGATCAAAATTTGCGGGAGTTTGCTCCGGTCCACGCTGCCGACCCGTTCGATCGTGCCTTGGATCCACTCCGAAGCGGCATCCAACTCACCGAGCTCCGTGTAGAGCGACGCGATGTTGTAGTCGAAGATGGCGGCGGCACTGCGGTCGCCAGACGCCTCTGCCTGGCGGTGCGCTTCCAAAAAAGACTGCAATGCGGGCCGGAACTGGTGCAGGGCGAACTGGCAGCCACCGATGTTGCCCAAGGCGCGCGCTGCCTGGCGCGGTATTTGGGCGGCGACGGCCGCCGCCCTCGCCGCTTCAAATCGCTGCTGCGCTTCTTGATAGTGCCCGGCTTGGTACAGCTCGGAGGCTTGGCGCAAGAGCACATCGAAAGGCGCCCGGCGCAACCGTGTCTCTGCGTCGGATGCAAGGGACTGCGTCCCGGCCCTCGGTCCGGGCCTTGACACCGTTCCGACAAGCGGGAATACGAGAAGGCAACAAGCCAAGATCCTGGCTATTCTCAATTGGCCCCGCTCGCAATTAAAAATGGTGTTGGAAAAACCATCTGGTCTTTCTTTGGAGATACTCTGTAATTAAAAGGATATCCCCAAAGAATAGTACCAGTTTTTACCTAAAAATAGGCTCCCCCCATTGGGGGGTATTTTAGAGGCGCGCTTGTGGGCAGCGCGATGTGTTTACGTCAAAAGCAGCTCAGAGTAGCCCGCCACCGATAATGATAATAATAGGGTCAGTTGGCATCTTCACTGTAAGGATTGCCCGAAAATGCGGCAGTCCTACTGACTCCACCGTAGTCCC
>JANYJN010000464.1 GCA_025358475.1 Candidatus Solibacter sp. | reverse complement strand
GAGGGGGATTGCGGAATCGGGAAGCCCTCCGGACGCGGCCGTTCGACGGGCCCGAACCCCGTGCCGTACAGCGTAAGCAACTCGCCCGGCCGCGCCGGCGCATCCGCCGTCACAGCCGAACCGTCCTCGTGCATCGCCATCGCCATCGCCTGGCCGTTCACCGCCACCGCGAACAGCCCCGGCGCGTTGCGCACCACCGTGAAGGGCGCGCGCACCTGCGGGGCTCCCCCCGGACTGACGGTCAGCACGTGGTCCCCCGTCGCCAGATCGTCCGGCACCAGCGCGTTGATCTGCCCTGGCGAAACGAAGAATAGCGGTAGCAGGCGGTCGCCCACGGCCACCGTCAACCCACCCATCGTCTGCGGCAGCATACCGTCCGGCGCTACCGCCGTCAGCGTCGCCATATTGACTCCGAAGATCGACACGATGCTGCCCGGCGCCACCCCAGCTTTCGGCGTCGTTCCCGCCGCATTCATCACCCCCGCCGGCGCGATATACGGTACCGGATCGAACAGCGCCTTCACCGCCCGCGGCACGCTCATCGTCACCACGCCCGATGGAACCGTGCCGCTCAAATCGCCTTCCCACCGCCGGAATTTGTACCCGGGCTGCAAAGTCAGGCTCAACACCACATTCGTGTTCGCCGGATAGAAGCCGTCCGCCGTTGCCGGCAGCTCCGTCCACACCGCTCCGTTCACCGGCTCGCTGGCCGTGCTGAGCCGGTTGAGCCGGTGATAGTTCGCGTTCAATGTAACCGCGGCGTTGCCCAGCGTCACCACCAGGTCGCCCGCCGTTCCCGGCCAACCGTCGAAATCTGCCCGCGCTCCCTCACCTTGCGGTACCGAGGCCGGCGCGCTCACCCGCACCTCCGTCCCCGGTTTAAGTAGCGCCTGGCACGGCGTCGTGCATGCCACGCCGTCCAGTTGCACGCTCAACCCGGCCAGCGAACTGTTGACCGTGAGCTTGGTCAGTTGCGTATACGTGGCCGTCAACCGGAGGCCGATCGTCTCCGCCTCCGGCGGCACGATGATGTCCTGCGTTGCCGCCCCGCCGTTGGACCAGGAGCTGAATTGCCACACCCCTCCCTGCGCGTCCGTCTGCTGCGCCGGCGCTTCCAGGTGGTGTTTCTCGCCGGGTCCCCAGGCGAAGTAATAAGGATCCAGCACGTTGTACTGCCCGTCCACCTTGACCTTCAGTCCCGTGGGCAGCGTCAGGACGCTGGTCAGCGCCGCGCCTACGTACTTCGCCGTCAGGCTCGCCGGCACGTTCGAAATCGCCACCGTGTAAGCGTGGTTCAAATCACCGCCATCGCTCCACGATTGGAATGCCCACCACTTGCCCCACTTGTCTTTCTGCGGCGAATTGGCGCCCACCGTATGCACCGAGCCTACCGCCCACTCCATCGTGTTCGGCGTCGGAACGAGCGCCCGGTCGGCCAGCAACTGCAACTCCGGCGGATCGGTTGCCAGGTTTAGCTTGCGCGCGGGCTGAAACAGCGGATACACGTTCAACGGATACGTCATGGTTACCGTATTCTGGAAGCCCACTACCACCTGGTTTGCTCCCGGTTGCCACCCCACGAAGACATATCCAGGGTTGGGAAACGCCTGCAAAATGGCCGTCCCGTTGGCCGGCAGGTACACATTGGTTGTCGAATTGTACGGCACCCCGCTCACGGTGACCACGCCCGGGCTCAGGCAGTTTAAGGGATCCGGGCAACTCACGGACACAATGCCCAGTGCGTAGTTCGTAGTGAAAACCGCCCGATACTCCGGGATCGCCGGGCTCGCCGTCACCGTCACCGGATTCGGAAGAGGGCCGCCCGAGAACTCCCAACCGGTAAATACGTACTGTGTCCGAATCTGGCTCAACTGGATCGGGTCGAACACCCACAGCGTGTGCTTGCTCCCCGCCGGCCACATAGCGCTCGAGGCATGATTGTAGTATTGCCCGTCCACATAGTATCCGGCGCCGTCGGGCACCGGCGTAATCCGGGTGAGGGCACCTTGACTCTGGGCGTGGAATACCGGTGCCAGCGCCATACTGAGCGCGAAAATGACAAATATGGGTACGTATTTCCAATCGAATTTCTTCATTGCAGTAATTGGCCCTTCCGTGGGCGATCCGGCCCCCTGCCGTTTGCATCCAGCGGCCAGACTCGATCCACGCGGGAAGTATACTTGTAAGCCCACGGAAATACACGGCTAACTTTGGTAAGGCGGCGGCTGCTAGCCATTTCTATCATTGCTTCCCTGCCCCGCTAGGGACTTTAATCGTAACGTCAGAAGACCCTAAATATATGCGCTGGAACAATTGCCTGATCATGACCGCGTTCGCTGCTCTGCTGAGCTCCTCGCCCAGCGTTGCCGCCAACTTCGGGACCAAAGTTGTCATCAAGGGTGCCGCATCCGATATCGCCCTGGATGAATCGCGAGGCGTGCTCTACATCGCCAACTTTGCGATGAATCGTATCGAAGTCATGTCTACCGCGGACTACACCATCCACACTTCGATGAACGTGGCGGCGCAACCCGGAGCCCTGTCCCTGTCTCCGGACTCCAAGTACCTCCTGGTGGCGCACTACGGCAGTTCCCTTCCCGCCGACCCGAGCAAGAACGCCGTCACCCTGATCAACCTCAACGACAATACGAGGCAGACTTTCACCACCGGCGACACTCCGCTCGGCCTCGCCTTTCTGGCCGACGGCCAAGCTTTCATCGTCACTTCCAACGGGATTCTGCTCTTCGACCCCATCTCCGGGGCCATGCGGACCCTGGCCACTTTCGCCACCCTGGCGAAGACCCTGCCCGTCGCTCTCAATACCTTCCCAACGCAGGTGATTTTGGCCACCGTGTCCACCAATCCGGACCGCACCTTCGTCTACGCTATCGCCGACAACGGCACCGCGCAGGCCTTTATTCGCTACGACGCGCGCCGCGGGGAACTCTACGCCATCGGTGTCGTGGCGGCTCCCAAGCCGCTGCCCCGCGTCAGCGTCTCCCCCGACGGCTCCTGGGCCATGATTGGCCAATACCGCCTCAACGGCGTCGCCGATAACCTCGCCCAGTTCCCCAATTCCATCGCCTCCACCAATATTGGCGGCAACGCCATCGATTCCAAAGCCGGTGTCATCTACGCCCAAATCCTCGCCGTGCCCGCAGTTACATCCTCGGCCCCGGCGGCCTCGGCGGCACCCGTGCTGAACATCCTCGATGCCGAGAACCTCCTGGTCAAGGAGAGCTTCTCGATTCCGGAGAACATTACCGGCCGCATGACGCTTAGCGCCGCCGCCGACCTGCTCTATGCCGTCTCCGATAGCGGCGTCATGATCCTTCCGGTCGGCAGATTGAACCAGCAGCGCCGCCTGGTTGCCTCCGTGCGCGACGTGGTGGCTCGCGGCACTTTCTGCAATCGCAACATGATTACCCAGACCCTTACGATCACCGATCCGGGCGGCGGCAATACCGATTTTCAGCTTTCCACCAACACCGCGGGCGTCACCATTTCGCCCTCTTCCGGAATTACCCCGGCCACCGTTCAGGTGCGCGTCGATCCCACCACATTCCAAAACCAGAACGGCACCCTCTCGGTCCCCATCACCATGAGTTCCGTCGCGGCCGTCAACCTGCCGCCGCAAATCCGCCTGCTCATCAACAACCGCAATCCCGATCAGCGCGGCACTTTCGTCAATCTTCCCGGATACCTGACCGATCTGCTGGCCGACCCCGTCCGCAAGCGCTTCTACATTGTGGCCCAGGACACCGACCAGGTGCTGGTCTTCGACTACTCGTATTCCCAGATCGCCGCACTGAAGACGTCCGCCACGCCCACTCAGATCGCTTTTACCTTCGACCGCAAGTACCTCATCATCGGTCACGACAACGCCCAGCAGGCATGGGTCTATGATCTGGACAGCCTGGAGCGCCAAGCCCCCATCCAGTTCCCCAGCGGCCACTATCCGCGCTCCATCGCGGAAAGCGGCTCCACCATGTTGGCTCTGGTGCGCAACGTCGGCGCCGGCGGTCCGGGCAAGATCGACCGGATCGATTTCGTCGCCCGCCAAGGCATAGAATTGCCAAACCTCGGCGTCTATAAAAACGATGTCAACCCCGGCGGCGTACTCGCCCCCGCCCCCAACGGCGGCGCCATCCTCATCGCCATGCCCGACGGTAACGTGATGCTCTACGATTCCAACGCTGGCGCCTTTATGTCGCGCAAGGATTTCCCCTCCCTCTCTGGCGCCTACGCCGCTTCCAGCTATGATTCTTACGTCGTCGGCAACAACCTGCTCAACGGCTCCCTGGTGCCCTCCGGCGTCCTCGAAACCGCCTCCGGCGCGCCCTCCGGCTTCGCCTTCATCGATCAGGGCGGTCTTCGAACCACCACGTCCTCACTCTCGGCCCCGGGCGTCATTGAAAGTTTCGATCCCGCCCAGAGTTCGGTCACCGGCAAGCCCACGCGCCTCGTCGAAGCGCCTCTGCTTCCCAGCACCGCGACGTCCGGCGTGACCTTCCCGACTGGCTCTGGTTCCGGCGCCAACGTCACCATGAGCTTCATGCGCACCCTGGCGCCGCTCTACGACCGCAGCGCCGTAATCTCCCTCTCCGTCTCCGGCTTCACGGTCCTGCCCTGGAACTACGCCGCCGCCGTCGCGCCGCCCAAAATCTCTTCCGTCGTCAACGCCGCCGATTTCACGCTCCCCGTCGCCCCCGGCGGATTGATCAGCGTCTTTGGCCAGCAGATGTCGCCGGTCAATCTCGCCACCAGCGAGATTCCGCTGCCCACCGCTCTCGGCGAAAGCTGTCTCACTGTCAACGGTGTCGCCGTCCCCGTCCTCTTTGTCAGCAGCCAGCAGATCAACGGACAGTTGCCCTTCAACGTCGATGGCAGCGCACAGATGACCCTTCGCACGCCCGGTGGCATCAGCGACAACTTCAATTTCTCCATCCTGCCCGCCGCCCCCAGCGTATTTCGCACCGGCATCGCCGGACCCGATACCGGCATCGCCACCATCACGCGCGCCGATAACGGGGAGCTCATCACCCCGACCAATCCAGTGCACCACGGGGATGCCATCGTCATCTGGGCCACCGGCCTGGGCCGGACCACTCCAGCCATCGATGCCGGCATGCCCGCGCCCTCGGACCCGCTGCCCTTCGCCGTGATTCAGCCCACTGTCATGCTGGGCGGCGCCCCCCTCAACATCCTGTACGCAGGCCTGGTGCCCGGCTCCGTCGGCCTCTATCAGATCAATGCCACCGTCCCGGGATCGGTACCGCAAGGCTTGTCCATCCCGCTGGTCATCTCCCAGGGGGGCAGTTCCACTACGCTCAATGTGCGGGTTGTGAAATAGCCACCGGAGTTTGAACATGAAAACGTTTCTACGAACCATCCTGGTCCTCACCGCTGCCGCCGCGGCATGTTTCGCGCAGAAGTGGGAATTTGGCGGCGCCGGCGGCGGCAGTTTCCTCAACAGCGTTGCGGTCTCTGGCGGCCCCGCCTCCGCTACCGCGGGCTTTCAGAGCAGCGCCGCCCTCAGCGGGTACATCGGCTATAGCCAGTACAGGCACATCGGCGGCGAAATCCGCTACGCTTACCTCCCAACCAACCTGAGACTTACGAGCGGCGGCACCGATGCCACCTTCTCCGGCGTCTCCCATGTCCTCCATTACGACCTGATCTTCAAGACCGCCAGGAACGGCGGTAAGGTCCAGCTCTTCGCGGCCGTTGGCGGCGGCGTCAAGGTCTTCCGCGGAACTGGTGCGGAACACGCCTCTCAATCTCTTAGCCAGTACGGCCTGTTCACCAAGACCCAGCAATTAAAGCCCATGGCAAGCGTCGGCGCCGGTGTCAAGTTTGCCCTCTCCAAGAAGGTTTTCCTCCGCGCCGAATTCCGCGACTACATTACCCAATTCCCCACAGAAGTCATTACCCCGCCGAGCGGCAGTGTGAAGTATGGCAAAATCCTCCATGATTTGGTCCCCATGATCGGCATTGCCTTCGAGATGTGATCGGCCTCTTTTCTCCTCCTCTCCCCCGGTCGCGACGCCGCAAGGCATCCCGGCCGGATTCTTTTTGGGTGCGTGGTGCGGCTGCTGCTTCGGGCACCGGAA
>JANYJN010000450.1 GCA_025358475.1 Candidatus Solibacter sp. | reverse complement strand
TCTGCTTCCACGCCAGATCGTGCAGGAACACGCGCATCGTGTTCATGCCCAAACCCTCAGCCCAGTTGAGTTCGGTATCGATCCAGACCGGGTCGAACGTGTCGGCCTGCCACATCTCAAGCTGGTTGATGGCCGTGGCGGGCAGATAGTTGCTCCCCACCAGCCAGGGCTGCTTGGCGTACCACTCGTTGGCCGTCTTCTCCGTCCAGCGGACCGGCTGCGCCAGGGCGGCACAGGCCAGCGTCAGGGCAATCAGGAATGATTTCATTGCCCACGATGATAACGTGCAGCGGGGCAGTCTGCACGGCGCGCTGGCGCACCTCAATTACAACCTGGTATACCGGTGGAGCCTAACGGCTTGCCGTCCCGAGCGTCCTTGAGAATACGCTCTTGTTCCGCTAACGGGATCACACACCAGATTGCCCGGATGCTGTCGGCAAGCGCGGTCCGGTCATAGGGATCCATGGACCACGGCCGGTCGGGCCCGTAACCGAATTGCGTTCCAAACACCTGTGGCTGGTTGACAGACCCCAGGTAGCGGTCAAACGTTGCCGCAGCCAACCATTTGGCGCTGCCGCTGCCCTTTCCTACAGCGGTTACGGCAAGGGTGTGAGCCAGAATCAGATCGGCGCTTTTTCCGGAGTGCTGAAAGATGAGCGCGGCGAACTCGTAGTCCTGGCCGCTCCGGATCTTGCCGTCTGCCAGCAGCTTGCGAACGGCGGCATGCCGCTGCTCGTCGTTCTTGCCGACTTCCTCTAAATTGAGACTCTCCAGAGGTTTCACCTGCCGGCCGCCAAACATGTCCGTGCCGCGATCCCATTGGTCCTGAATGACCAGGTTCAGAATTTCCGGATTGACGCCGGTAAGCTTCGGTACCGTTGGGGAGTCCGTTGGGCCAACCGGTGTTTGCGCAACCAGCAAACGAATCGAGATCGCCAGGGCGGCACTGAAGGCTGTTTTCATACGGCCCAATGCTACCATGCACGGGAACGCAAAATCAGGGGTGCGCGCCCTCCACAGTAAGTGCGTTCCTGACAGCTTCGCGGGTGCCGGAAGGCGCTTCACAGACCACGCAATGCTATCCTGAATGAAGATCCTCCCGTAAGGCCGGTACACAAACTTGAAAGTCGGTTTCATCAGTCTGGGCTGTCCCAAAAACCTCGTCGATAGTGAAGTGATGATGGGGCAACTTGTCGCCAGGGGCCACGAGCTCACCCGGCATCCCGACCAGGCCGACGTCCTCGTGGTCAACACGTGCAGCTTCATCGACCCGGCGAAAAAGGAGTCTATCGACACCATCCTGGAGATGGCCGAGTACAAGAAAATCGGCCGCGCCAAGAAGCTGATCGTCGCCGGCTGCCTGGTGGAACGCTATCGCGGCGATATCCGCACCGACCTCCCCGAAGTGGATGCCCTGATCGGCACTAATGAGCTGGAAAGCATCGTCGCCGTTTGCGAGGGGCTGGAGCCCGATACCGGTCCGCTGGAGCCCTACCTTTATCACGACCTCACCCCGCGCGTGCTCTCCACCCCGCATCATTTCGCCTACATGAAGATCGCCGAAGGCTGCGACCATCCGTGCACCTTCTGCGTGATCCCGCAGTATCGCGGCGCCTTCCGCAGCCGGCGCTTCGAATCCGTCGTCTCCGAGGCCACCCGCCTCTTTTCGCAAGGCATCCGCGAGATCAACCTGATTGGCCAGGACACCACCTGCTACGGCGAAGATCTCGGACTCCCCGACGGCCTCGCCGATCTGCTCGCCCGCCTGGCGAAAATCGAAACCCCGAATGAGAAGTGGATCCGTTTCCTCTACGCCTATCCGAACAAGGTTACCCAGCGGCTGCTCGATACCATTGCCGAACACGCCGCCCTTGCCAAGTACATCGACATGCCGCTGCAGCACGCGAGCGCGCATGTTCTCAAGCGCATGAAGCGCGGCGCCTCGGGCGGCATTTTCCTCAAGCTGATCGAGCGCGTCCGCCGCACCATTCCCGGCGTCGCCATCCGCACCAGCTTCATCGTGGGCTTCCCGGGCGAAACCGCCGAAGACTTCGAGGAGCTATGCCAGTTCGTCGTGGCCGCTAAATTCGACAATCTCGGAGTGTTTGCCTACTCCGACGAGGACACCAGCGCCAGCTTTGCGCTCGATGGCAAAGTGGACGGCCGCACCATTCAGAATCGCAAGCGCCGCCTCATGGCCATCCAGCGCAAAATCGCGCGCGCCCGCAATCGCACCCTGGTGGGCAGCGAAGTCGCGGTGCTGGTCGGCGGCCTATCGAGCGAAACCGATCTCTTGTGGGAATCGCGCATGGCCACCCAGGCGCCGGAGATCGATGGCGTAACCCTGATCAACGATTTCGAAGGTTCCGAACCTCGCCCCGGCGAGATCCGCCGCCTGCGCATTACCGAAGCGCACGATTACGACGTGGTGGGCACGCTACTCCGCCGCACTGAAACCGCCCCGCCGCCGGTAGCCTCCGCATTCATCAAAATCTCGCCCTTGATCGCCGTATGATGACTTGCCCCATCTGCAAAAAAGCGGTCGTCCCGGGCGACCCGGATTTCCCCTTTTGCGGCGAACGCTGCCGCATCATCGACCTGGGCAACTGGGCCACGGACAAATACGTGATCCCAGGCCCCGCCACCCCCAAACAGCAGGAAGAAGAATGAAATATCAGGCCACCCAGAGGGCAGGGGTCGATACGAACGAAGATGTGCTTTTCCCGCAGAGACGCAAAGACGCGGAGATCAGCGCAGAGAATACCGAAAGCAAACCAAGAACGAACTTGGCTCCACCCTGGAAGGCGCCAGTGTGCTGGCTCTCCAATGCGTTCTCTGCGCTAATCTCCGCGTCTCTGCGTCTCTGCGGGGAATAGCATTCCCGATGAGGACTAAGTTCGCTCTCCAACTCGCCACCTGGTTCGGCTGCGGCTATTCCCCCGCCGCTCCCGGCACCGCCGGTTCGCTGGCCTCTCTCGCCATTGGTATTCTACTTCACGAGTTCGCCGGCTTCAGCGGCTGGCACTTCCTCCTTCTCGCCGCCGTGCTCTTCGTCCCCGCCACCTGGGCCGCCACCATCACCTCCCAGGTCACCC
>JANYJN010000445.1 GCA_025358475.1 Candidatus Solibacter sp. | reverse complement strand
GGGCGACGCCACCAATTACCTGATTCCGCAACTCAAGGTATCGGTGGAATTCTACGAAGGCAAGCCGATCAGCGTGGAATTGCCGGCGACCGTGGACATGCTGGTGGTGGAGACCGAACCCGGAATGAGAGGCGCCACCGTAAGTAACGTCACCAAGCCGGCGAAGCTGGAAACCGGGATGGTGGTGCAGGTTCCCTCCTTCATCACGGAAGGCGAAAAGATCCGCGTCAACACCGCCGAAGGCACGTATCAGGAACGCGCGTAAGGGCCATTAACCCCAAGAATGCGACCAGGGCATGGGGTCCAGGGGAGCACCCCAGACGGGGGCGCCTTGCCCCTCTCACCCTTCTGAGGCCAGCCCATGCAGCGCCGTGAGGAGAGTCTCCTCTTCGGCGCGGAAAACGGTCCTCAAGTCGAAAATCAGGCGTCCGTCTGCGATGCGCGCAATCACGGGCGGATCGCCCGCGCGCAGGCTGCGTTCCGCCTCTACCACGTCCCCGCACTCCACGGCGATCAACCAGGTCGCCATCGACTGTTGGGGAGTGGCGCCCCCACCCGTTACCGATTCCCCCGCGACCACTTCCGCGCGGAGCCCCGGCACCCGTGCCACCAGCGACAGCGCACGTTGGCGAATCTGTGCGGCACTTTGGCGCAACATGGCGAGCGCGGGCACCTCATCCCAGCGTTCCAGCAGCAGGCTGCGCAGAGTTTGCTCCAGCACCTGGTAAGTCAACTTATCCAGGCGCAGCGCCCGAAACAGGGGATTGCGCCGCAGCCGCGCGACCAGCTCATGGCGGCCGGCCAGAATCCCGGCTTGCGGTCCGCCGAGCAGTTTATCGCCGCTGAAAGAGACCAGATCCACGCCGGCCGAGAGGCTGTCGGAAACCAGTGGCTCATTGATGCCGAAGGCTCGCAGATCGACGACGCATCCGCTGCCCAGGTCTTCGTACACCGGAATGCCGCGTTCGCGCCCCAGCGCCGCCAGTTCGCGCAAATCGGGGCGCGCGGTGAAGCCCGAGATGCGGAAATTGCTGGGATGCACGCGCATGAGGAGGCGCGTGCGGTCTGAGATGGCGGCGCGGTAATCGTCGATGCGGGTGCGATTGGTGGTGCCGACTTCGCGCAACGCGGCGCCGGAACGGGCCATGATGTCGGGGATGCGGAAGCCGTCGCCGATTTCGATTAGTTCGCCGCGCGAGACGATGGCCTCGCCGCCAGCGGCGAGCTCGTGGAGGGCGAGGAACACGGCTGCGGCATTGTTGTTGACGGCGATCGCGGGTACGCCCAGCAGGTGTTCCAGCAGGATGCCGGTGTGGACGTCGCGCTGTCCGCGGTGTCCCGCCGCGAGGTCGTATTCGAGGTTGCAGTAACCGGGCACGATGGAGAGCGGACCCAGCGCCGCGCGTCCCAGGTTGGTATGCAGAACCACTCCAGTCGCGTTGATGACGCGCCGCAAGGAAGGCCGCTCCAGGTCCGCCAGCGCCCGTTCGACGCGCGCCGCGATGGCGGGTCCAGCGGCGCTGCCCGCCAGAATTTCTCCGCGTGCCGCATCGATGGCGCGGCGTACTTCGGCGACGACGAGGGCGCGCGGATATCGCGCGAGGCTGGGCGCAAGCTGTTCGAGCACCTCGTGAACAGCGGGAAGTTCGCGGAGTTTTTGCGTATCGCTCACGAAGTTGATGGTACGTGCTTGTGCCAGGGGGGTGCAACAGACTAGACTAGAATGATCGGGGCGTGGCTCAGCCTGGTAGAGCGCCTGGTTCGGGACCAGGAGGTCGAAGGTTCGAATCCTTCCGCCCCGACCAAATTCCTCATAGACTTACAGACTTCCACCCACCAAATCTAGGTCCAAGTTAGGTCCAAAACCCAAAATCCCCAAAAACCAAGGTCCGGACGTGTCGTTGTAGTCGTTGTACGCATCGGATGCCTACAACGGACCTGACCAACATATTTTGCTCAGACAGGTTTTCTAAATCTCCCTATAGGGGCGCGTGGCAACATGCCTACAAGGACCGCGTGCCCCGTGCGCAGGGGGCGCGCGTGTAGCGTCCGGGGCGGTCGCGTGGTAGTACCAGGCCACCGTGGTGTGGGCGCGCGCCACTGGCCAGCCGGAAGAATAATCGAAAGCAGTCGGCCACGAGCGCGATTATCCCCTTGCCTTCCAGCACGACCGAAGTGATTCATGGTCTTGCAAGGAGAAGCAGATGGCAAACACCAGAACGAAAGTGGAATTTGACCAAGAGAGCGTAGAGCGCTACCGGTTCGCCAACGGCCATAAGCCCAAGGGCTGGGGCGCTTGGTCCTTCAGCATGGGCCGCAACGGATTGTGGACGGAGTTCCACGGCGTCGGCAACTACACCGATGCGAAGAAGGCGGCGATCCGCGAGGCTCGCAGCCTTGGCCTCGACACGGTGGTGGTGAACTCGTAAGCCGGAGACGACGATGCAAACGCAATACACGATCCAGGGTGACGGCCACTATCGAATCCTCGCGGACGGCTGGTGGGCCGACGTGGAGTACAAGTGGGACCGCGAGACGGACGCATGGCGCGTGGCAATCCTCGACTCGAACGCGTACGGGCGAGTGCCCTTGAGGGACATCGCTCTGGCGGCAAACGAGATCGTCGGCATGGGCGAGGTGCCGCCGGAGAAACTGGTCTGGGCCGATACCGGCGGCACGATCCTGTAGCCGCCAGCAACCGGCTGGCGACGCCGCCCGGAGACGGGCGGCTTTTCTTCGTTCTGTTTGATCAGTCCTCCTTGCGATTGATTCCCTCACAAAAAACATTGACCGGCGATTACGTTTACTGACATAATCGGGCAAGTAACTCATGCGTGGCGCCGGGACGCCACGAGTCAAAACCATTTCCCGCATTGATCTGTAGGAGGCGTCTGCCTCCGATTCCCAAAAGCCACCACCTACGAGAGCACCACATGATCTGAGCGGCCATGGAGGTTTCCGTGACCGTGCCGCTTTATTCATACGACCTCGCGTTCCTGGGCGACGTGCCCGAGCGCTATGTTCTGAAACTTGAACGAGACGGCCTGGCGAAGGTCATTCGCCAGCGGACGGGCCGCATCGCGCGGGCCGTCAACTTCAAGCGTCCGGGCGATCCGGCCGCGACGGTCCTGCGTGATTACATGGGACGCGGTTATTCCTGCAAGCACTATCTCGACGACGGCCACCGTCCTTGGGCGTTGAAGCCGTTGGCTGGCCGCATCTATCGTGGCGACCAGTCGGTCGAGTATCACTTGGCACCCGCCAGCATGCGCCCGATTTTCATGCGAGTCGTGCTGGACTGCCTCGTGAGTTGAGCAGCCAGCCATGCAGAGAGCACCATGCTGGACGAGCGAGCCAATTCGTAAGAGAGCACCATTCTACATGCGCGAGCCAAGGACTGAAACAGGACCACTGTTTTGAGCGAGTAGAGCGCGCCGTGCCTCCCCGGACTTGCCCTCCCGAAGGATTGAGCCACTGCGGGAGATCCGCAGGGCACGGCGCTTGATTTCGTCGTAACAAAACGAAGCCATTTCGGGCCACCTTCGGTGGGCCCGCCGAGCGATTCCAAATCAGGAGTCGCGAAGTGCCGACCAAAACCCGTGGCGTTCTTAAGTGCTCGCAGTGCGGCATTGCCGTTACCGAGCGTCCAGATTGGGGCCGCTATGAAAACAACGGGCGATTAAAAGTTCTGTGTCCGGACTGCGACGCCAAGCACATCATCCGGCGGAAGCAGGCTCAGGAGCGCAACGAGGCTGCTGTGGCGGCAGGATATGAACGTGGTTGGGCCAGCACCCCCGAGTACCATCGCCTGCAACGTGAGCGTGTTGCCGCGAAGGACATGTGCGCGTACGTACCCCAAGTAGAGCGGGAACGTATCGGGCGCATGGTCGATGCGGACGAGCATGCAGACCGCATCCGCTCGCAGTGGATGCGCGAGTGGTTGCGCCCCTTCCGGAAGTCGGATCTGGAGTTGTACCAGACCGACGCTGAGCACCGCGCCAAGATGCAGGCGGCGTACCGTGCGAGTTACGCGCGGCGTCGCGAGTTCGAACGCGCGAGATCGCGGGCATGGAATACGTCGCACCCGCAAGAGAGGCTTGCCCAACAGTATCGACGCATTGATCGCGTGATCAGCGGGGCTGACGGGACGGCGAGCGCGCACGCAATCGCGCAACTGAAACAACAGGCAACGCACTGCGCCTATTGCGCGGCCCAGTTGACCCGCAGAGAGACAGATCACATGGTTGCGCTCGTGCTGGGCGGCGCGCACTCGCTACGAAACATCGTGGTTGTCTGCCCGACGTGCAACCGAAAGAAGAGCACCTTGAGTTATCCGAAATGGACCGAGCGTGTCGCGCCGGAGCATCGAGGTCGCGTGGTCGCGTTGTACTTGGATCGCTATGCCGAGGCCGCAGCGTAACGCCATGCACGTTTCGTTCCAAAGGTACTACAAAAACGATAGATTTTCGGCGCGTTACGCGATAGCACAATCGCGCTAGCGTGAACACAATTCCAAGGTGGTCGGGTGGTCGGTGGCAGCATCGCGCGCCCCCGCCTCCGGGTGGCGCACCGCCTCGGTGCGCCGCCAACCGGCGCGTTGGGGGCCAACCGTGCGCGATTGGCTGCGCGATTCCCGCCGATTGCGGGAGGGTGAACACAGAATGCGGAAGCTCTTGATTGGCGCGCTCGTGGCGGTTGGCTTGGTGGTGGCGCAAACCACAGTGCGCGTGGGCATGCTCTCCGGGCCAAGCGGCGCTGGGCGCGTCATGGTGCTCGCGCCGAACGGCAACGTCACGTTCGCCACCATCGGCACGGGCATCACCCTCGTGGACACGGGCGGCGGCGCGTGGGTGCTGCAAACGACCGCCGCGCGGATGGTTGGCGAGAAGCCGGTGCGCCAACCGGATGGCTCGTACGTGATCGCGCGGACTCCCGCGTCCGGAACGCTGGCGGTCTATCGCAACGGCGTGCGCCAGAGCGCGGGCGACGACTATGCGTTCGATGCGGCCGCGAGGAAGGTCACGCCGGTCGCCATCCTCCCGTGGAACAGCGACGACCTCGTGCAGGTGGACTACGAGTGATCCAGTAACGCTGAATCTCGACGGGAGGCAACGGCACGAGCAGGACAGTCAATCGCCAGTCGGCGCTTTGGAGACCGTGTCCTTCTCGTCGTCGACGTGATTTGCTCGGCGTTCGTGATGCGGAACTCTATCTCGTTCTTCGAGTGTTTCTCCAGAAAGAACGCGCTCCACGCGTTGATGTATTTGTGCAGCATGCGCACCGCCACCTCCTCTTGAAAGGCGCTGCCAAATTTCGCTTCGATCTCGACGGAGATGTGGTTGAGTGTTGCCATCGTGAGTTCGATTGTGCGCCCGATCCGGCAAGACTTCAATCACTTTTCGTAATCAAGCGGTCGCGGTGCGATTCCGATTCCGGCTCAACATGAGTACATCTATCGCCCCGCAGATGGCGCGGCGCATCGAGATTTGGCCGATTGACCGGTTGGTGCCGTACGCAAGGAACGCGCGGACGCACTCGCCGGAGCAGATCGCACAGATCGCGGCGTCGATTATGGAGTTCGGCTTCACGAACCCCATTCTGGTTGACTCGAAGGCTGGAATAATCGCCGGCCACGGTCGCCTCCTGGCCGCTCGCAAGTTGGGTCTTGCCGAGGTTCCGGTGGTGGTGCTGGATTATCTCAGCGAGACTCAACGGCGAGCGTATATCATCGCGGACAATAAGTTGGCGATCAACGCCGGATGGGACGAGAAGGTGCTCGCCGCGGAGTTGCGCGAACTGGGCGGCGAGGGCATGGACCTCGCGGTCGTCGGCTTCTCCGACGACGAGTTGGATGCGCTCCTGGCGGGCGACGAACCCGAGTCCTCCGACGATGCAGAGGAGCAGATTCCGGAGGCGCCCGCTCTACCGGTATCCCGGCCTGGCGACCTATGGCAGATCGGAAAGCACAGGCTGATCTGCGGCGATTGCAGGGACGGGAATACGGTTGGAATATTATTCGACTCCCATGCGACGCGCGCCAGCGTGTGCATCACGTCGCCACCGTACGCCACCCAGCGGGAGTACGACCCCTCGAGTGGGTTCAAGCCGGTGCCTCCGGACGAGTACGTGGCCTGGTACGCGGACGTGGCCGCGAAAGTGGCGGCGGTCCTCGCGGATGATGGCTCCTACTTCCTGAACATCAAGGAGCACGCCGACGAGGGGGAGAGGAACCTGTACGTCAAAGATCTGGTGATCGCGCACCGCCGCCAGTGGGCGTGGCGCTTCGTCGATGAGTTCTGCTGGCGTAAGACAGACAACGGCGTTCCCGGCGGTTGGAACAACCGCTTCAAAAACGCATGGGAACCAGTATTCCACTTCTGCCGCCAGCAGAGCATCAAGTTCCGGCCCAAGCGGGTCGGGCATGAGTCGGAGGACTGTTTCGACTACAGCCCCGGCAACCCGAAATCAACGTCCGGAAGTGGATTGCTGGGCACTGGACCGCGTGGCGCAGCAGCGGATGGCGGCAAGAATCAGAATGCTTGGCAACGGTCGCGCAACAGCCTGTCGGATTCGGATGGCCGATTCGCAGGTGTTGCGCGCCCGTCGAACGTGATCGAGGTCAAGAGCGAGTCGTCGCAGGGGACGCACTCCGCTCCGTTTCCCCGCGCGTTGGTCGAGTTCTTCGTCCTGGCGTTCAGCGACGAGGGCGACGTGGTGTACGACCCGTTCATGGGTTCCGGCACCACGATGGCTGCCGCCGACGTTCTAGGGCGCGCCGGGTACGGTTGCGAGATCTCGGCGGGGTACTGCGACGTGATCCTGCGCCGGATGATCGACCTCACCGGCGACATGCCCATCCTGGTTCGCCAGGACGAGGCGTGGATCGACGGCCCCGCCCCGACATTCACGGCGGTCGCGGACGCGCGCGGCGTGCCCATCGATCAAGCACTAAACCCGAAGGCGCAGGACTCGCGCGCCATTAAACATCACGGGCCCAACCCACACTACGGGCCCCGCAAGAAAGCCTCATAAGCCAAGGCAGATGCGAGCACCAAGTTCGTTGAGTGAGCCACGCAGAAAGAAGAGCACCACAGTAGAAGAGCGCCTCGACGATTTGTTTCAACTCAAGACAAAGGAGTAATCGATTATGCCGGAAGTGGCAACGCCCAATCAGGGCGAACGCGAATTCGAAACCGGGACGGATGAGTTCTTCAAGGCTCACTCCGAACTGAATGCCCTCAACGGAAAGCGGACCTACGACGAGTTTCAGGATATCTCGCTGACCTCGGCCCGCCGCAGCCAGGGACACTTCGACGACGTCAACGCGCGGACGTTGAACTCGTTCGATCAACTGCAATCGCTCCAGGCGAAGATCAACGAAGAGCATTTCGCCTCCATCCACGAACTCCGGAAGCATCTGGCGAACATCCAGACGGATCGCCAGCGGCACGCCGATATCTGGGCCTACGAAACGGCTTACGACCTCGGCAACCCGGTGACCACGGGCGCGGGCGACAACCTGCGCGGCGGTGCGGCGACGGCCAACCGGATCGTGGACACCACGGGCGCGGTCGCTGGCGCGGGCACGTCGGTCGCGGCCGAAGCCGTGGCTGCTGCCGTGGCCAAGCAGGTGGACGCCACCATCACGCCGGTCCTGGCGACGCTGCAGCAGATCGTGCAGGCTCTCGCCTCGGCCACGGCGTCGATTGCGAACGTGGTCAACCAGGCCCAGCCGAAGGCCTAATCTCATGGGAATCGCGCAGGACAGAGCCATGAACCAGGACAGCACCGGGTTGCGCGGGCGCGTCCTGCGCGATCTCACCGTGGAGGTCTGGCCGATTGACAAACTGATCCCGTATGCCCGCAACGCGCGCACGCATACGGAGGAGCAGGTCGCGCAGGTCGCGGCCAGCATTGTGGAGTTCGGTTGGACGAATCCGATCCTGGTTGGTGCGAACCGGATCATCATTGCGGGCCACGCGCGCCTCTTGGCGGCGCGGAAGCTCCGAATGACGGAGGTGCCGGTCATCGTCCTGGACCACCTCACGGAGACGCAGCGCCGCGCGCTTGTGCTCGCGGACAACCGTCTGGCGATGAGTGCCAGATGGGACGAGGAAATGCTGCGCGTCGAGTTGCAGGCGCTCAAGGAGGATGCCTTCGACCTGGACATCGTGGGCTTCACGGACGAGGAGTTGGACGAGATCCTCGAAACGGCACCCGGCGACGGGCTGACCGACGAGAGCGACGCGCCGGAACCGGAGAAGGTCGCCATCACGGTGGCCGGAGACGTGTGGGTGCTCGGGCAGCACCGATTGCTGTGCGGCAGCGCTACGGTCCTCGCGGATGTGGAGAAAGTGCTGGCTGGCGGCTTGGCCGACATGGTGTTCACCGACCCGCCCTATAACATCGATTACGAGGGCCGCACCAAGGACAAACTCAAGATCAAGAACGACGCCCTCGGGTCGAAGTTCTGCGAGTTCCTGAAGGACGCCTCCGCGAACCTGCTCTCCGTCTGCAAGGGCGCGGTGTACATCTGCATGTCCTCGTCGGAGTTGCACACGCTCCGGCAGGCGTTCATCGAGGCCGGAGGCCATTGGTCGGGGATCATCATCTGGGTCAAGAACCACTTCACGCTGGGCTGGGGAGACTATCGCCATCAGTACGAACCGATCCTCTACGGCTGGCGCGAGGGCGGCACGCACTATTGGTGCGGCGACCGCGACCAGAGCGACACGTGGCAGATCAAGCGGCCAGCCGTCAACCGCGAGCACCCGACGATGAAGCCGGTGGAGTTGGTCGAGCGCGCGCTCCAGAACAACAGCAAGTCGCGCGACACGATCCTGGACCCGTTCGGCGGCAGTGGGACCACGATCATCGCATGCCAGAAGATGGGGCGGCAGGCGCGCGTGATCGAACTGGACCCGGTGTACTGCGACGTGACCATCCGGCGTTGGCAGGCGTTCTCCGGGGAGGTCGCGCGGCACGAGGAGTCCGGACGGTCGTTCGACGAGGTGGCGGCTGGTATCCAGCAGGCTCACCCGGTGAGCCAGTGACCATGAAGCAATAAAGCCGCCCGTCTCCGGGCGGCTTGGGTGGCGGGCGTGGCTTCTACAAGGAGGATGCTTTGATCGTGGCGGCGATGCGGTAGTTTCCGTCGATGCCCTGCGCCCAGACCTTGTACTCGTACGGGCAAAGGCCGGGATCGTTTCCGCGTTCGAGGAGGCGCATCCGGCCCGCCAAGTCGCGCTGGGCGATCTCCTTGGCTTCGTTGATCGTGCTGGCTACGGCGACCGGTTGCGTGCGGCGATCCTGCGGCGAAGGTGCTTACTTTCCGACCCGGTACACGCGCTCGCCAGCCTCGTTCTTGGTGGACTCGACCACCAGCCCCATCTTCTTGGTGAGGTTGCCGGAGATGAAGCCCCGGATGCTGTGGTTTTGCCAGTCGGTGGCCTTGGCGATCTCGGCCATCGTCGCGCCGTCCTTGCGGCGCAGGAGGTCCAGGACGATGGCCTTCTTGCTGAACTCGCGCGGGAGGGCGGCTTCTGCCTTGGCTTTGGGCGCCTTCTTGCTGGCGGGCTTGGCCTCCTTCTTGGCGGCGGGTTTGCTGGCCTTCTTGCTGGCGTTCTTGCTGGCGGCGGGCTTCTTGGCGGCTTTCTGGCCCTTGGGCGCGCCCTGCTTCTTGCTGGCCTTGCTCTTCGAGGTGGCCTGCTCCGGCGCGGTCTGCGCGCCCTGGTCCGCAACGGCGGCAGTTTCGGTGG
>JANYJN010000257.1 GCA_025358475.1 Candidatus Solibacter sp. | reverse complement strand
TTGACCTACGATGTCGCCGCGCTTGCCCAAGGGAAATTCGTTCACTTTGAAGCGGCGGGCCGAGGGCCTTCGAAAGCCATCAATGTCTCGCTGGAACCTCCCGTCGCCGTTCACCCCGGAGCCGAACGATACAAAGAGATCACCCAACTGCGCTACGTCGGGTTCCGGCACCTGGAAGACCGGCGGCGCTTCCGCTTTGAGCGCATCACGCCGGGCGCACCCACCCAGTGCTTCGAAGTGGCGGCCAACCTGGACTTGTTCCACACCTTGCGAATCGCCATCCAGGAAGGGCCCGTTCTCTGCATGCGCGTGCTCGCCGCCGAATTGGAAGCGGGCCGTAAATGGGAAGATTTAGCCTGCTGCCCGCTTACCGAACAACACATGCGGGACTACTTGTCGAGCCGGCCCACCCCCGGCGCCAAACTACCCAAAGCCCCGCGCCGTCCATCGGTCTATTCGGCCCCCGCGCCCTGGACGTGAGATCCACCGTGCTGCTCTGGCCGAAGATGTTAGTGGAGGAGACACCTATGAAAAAACGCCGTGTGACGCAGTCCTTCAGTGCCCAGCAGTCGACATCCCGCGCCCGCGGCAATTTCGCGGTGGGCGACCTTCTGATCCTGCAGGAATCGCCGGAAACCCCGGAGCAGTCCAGGTTCGTCCGCATGAACGGCCTTCGCCCCAATCTGGGCCGCGAGCTTCACTACCTCCTGGAAGCCACCGAATTGCACGAAAAAACGGAAGCCGTATAATCTACGTTTCAGTGGTGCGAGTTGCTCATTGCGCTTGCGGCGCCACAAACGGGTGAGGAAAATGCGCGGCCAGTCAAGCGACCGCTCCCTCACGGTTGCGGCTGGGATTGACCCAGCCGAAATTCCCCTCAGAGCCACGTCCGTCAGGAGCTAAGAAATATTCGCCCGGGCGCGGAATTGGCGGGCGAAAGCGCCAGCGAACGCATTATTTCAACAGTTCTCAGGTGCGGTCGCCGGCGTGGCATTTACTGTGCGTCCTTGACACAGCGAAACCCCAGCGTGCCGGCGCGATCTTTGGAAGGCGCCATCAGCAGGTACTTGCCGTGCTCGTCGAGTTTGTAGGCGCTGGGGAAATACCAGCGGCTGCCGCCAGGACGATAGTAGCCGCCGCCGCGCAGGATGGCGGCGCGCGTGTGCCGGTCCTGGTATTCATCGGTCCACTGCCAGATGTTGCCTATAAGATCCATCACACCGTAAGGGCTGGCGCCTTTGGGGAAAGCATCGACGTCGGTGGGCGCGCGCAGTTGGCGACCGTGCTCGGGCGGGGGGACGCACGCGTCGCAGGCAGCGTCGCCCCACGGATACACACGGTGGCCGGTGCCCTGCGCGGCGTACTGCCATTCCCATTCGTGCGGCAGGCGCTTGCCGGCCCAACTGGCGTAGGCGCGGGCGTCTTCCAGCGACACCCATGTCACCGGCTTGTTGTCCCATCCGGCGGGGTATCGGGCGCCCGTCCAATCGCGCAAAAAATTGTGATCGTCGGCGGGACGATAGCCGGTGCCGGTCAGGAATGCCGCGAACTGCTGGTTGGTCACCGGGTATCGGTCGATGAAGAACGCGTGCATTTCGACCGGGTGGGAGTGATAGCGCCGAGGGGAGTCTTCCCAGGGGTACTGTACATCCACGCCGATATCGTCGCCACCTTCGATTTCGATGCCGTGGACTTCGAACTGCCATGCGGGGTTGGCGGGAATGGGGACCATGCCGGGAGGAGGGGAGGTGGCAGGCGCGGTGGCAGCCACGCGCACTTGCAGTTGCGGCAGGAACTCCCAGCTCTTGGAGAACGAGGAGAGCGGCTTGGCGCTGAGCTGGGCCATTTCGCTTAGAAAGGCGGTGCCGGCGGCGTCGGCGGCATCGCTCTGGGCGAGAATCGCCGCGAAGCCGAACGCTTCAATGGGGAAGGAGAGGCTGCCATTCTCCGCGTTGATCTGCTTGCCGTTCCACAAATCGAAGTAACGCATGCCGGCCTGCACGGGAACCTGAAGCTGCGGGCCATGGATGTTGTTCGCCGTGCGGTTGACGATGGTCCAGAGCGTGCGATTAGCCAGCGGCCACCGCGAGGCGAAGACGCCGTACTGCACGGTGGGCGCGTGCGGTTCCCAGCCGGGGCTCACCAGATAATCGGCGAAGCGCCGCTCGATCTTGGCAATCCGGCGGATGGCTTCCTCATCGCGCGGCACGATGCCGTTCCAGATGCCCCACACGTTCTCCCAGGATTCGTACCCGACCCCGTTGAAGAAGGCGAACTGCAGGTTGTTGGTTTTGTCCTTATTCCAGCGGTCGCAGACGTGCACCATGTGGCGCGGCTCCAGCCACTTGCCGCGGCTGATGGAGGGGATGAAGGGGTATTTCCAATAGCCCCAGCTAAGGTTGTCCCAATCCAGCATTTCGTCGGAATCGGGGTAGCCTTCGGGCTCGAAGGCAAGAGGGTGGCCGGTGGCATCGCTCGCCGTGCGGAAGCTGCGCGGCACGCCGGAATAGGTATCGCCGTTGACGCCATCGGCGCCGATTTCCGCCAGCAGGCCGGCGATGGTTTCGGCAAAAGAGCGCGGTTCGGCGCGCGTCCCCTGGTCCCAAGGCATGTTGGGAAACAGCACGCGGACGTGCCGCCGATGCAGGTCGTCCACCATTTTCTTGAGCGCCGCCATCCCGCCCGGCATGTCGCGCAGGAGGTCGAACTGGTTGCGGTTGTCGATGCCGATATTGGGGTACACGGGCCACAGCAGGACGCTGTCGATGCCGCCGTAGCGACCGTCCAGATCTTCCAGAAAGCGGTCGATGGTGTACTGGCGCGTCGTGGGGTCGAAGAGGTAGCGGTCTTCCACCATGGATTGGGGCTGAATGAAGGAGCTCTGCGTCCACTTGAGCTCCGGGCGGGAGTAGATGCCGCCGGTGAGCCCGGCGCGCACGCGGCGCTCCGTGCGGTAGCGGGTGATTTCCGAAAGCCAGTCGGCGGCGGCTTCCTTGGAGGGAGGGCCGGGAATCTGCTGGCCGTCGGGGGGATATTTGGTGTCCTGAGCGAAGGCGGAGAGGATGAGCAAAGAGATCGGCATTAACCGCATTGATTGGCGTCCTTAAGGGCATAGTGTACCTCCGTGAGATCACGTGCTCGTGTGGTCTGTGGGGATGGGCCCTCGGCCCGCGAAATTTCATGAAAAGCCGAGCACCGTCGCGAGAACTGCCGAATTGGTGGGGCGGACCCCCTGGTCCTGGGGTCCACTCTGGGGACGGATGCCCCGTCCCGCTGCCGGAACGACGATATCACCATTTTGCAGGGTGCCAGCAGGCCAGCGAGGGCGTCGGCCGCGGACCCGGGGGTCCGCCCCACCAAGCCACGAGGGTGCTTTCGAACCTGTGGACGGATTGGAAAGTTTCCGGATTGAGGTGACTAAGTCTTCGACCGTCTGAAGTTGTGCTGTTGGGCGCAGCCCCGAGCGTCAGCGAGCGGGTTGGCGGCAACACCGAGTCTAGGGGTCGGGACACTAAGTCTTCGGCCGCTTGAAAGAGTGCTGACGTATGATACCGCGGAGAGTTTGGGGACCACGGAATCCTGAATTTGAGATATAAGTAAGGTTGAAACCGCCATCAATACCAATTTTAGTATTTTGGGGAACTCGCGCTTGATTTCGGTGAATAAAACCGTTAACTAACGCTTGTGCCGAAGGGCGCGTGGACCTATAATTCAAAGCGAAAGTCTCGGGTGCCGGGCTGTCAAGCCCAATTTAACTTAGGGAGTTTGCTTCATGAAAGGTCTACGTTCGATCTGCGTTCTATGCGCGCTGCTGTTGCTGACAGCCGGTTTCGGCTTTTCGCAAGCGGTCAACGGCACGCTACTCGGGACGGTCACTGATTCTAGCGGCGCGATAATCCCCAACGCCAAAGTCACTGTTACCGAGGTCAACACCGGAGTCAATCGATCCGGTCAAACCAACGAAAGCGGGAATTACACGTTTCCCGATATGGCTCCAGGTCAGTATGCGGTCACGGTGGAGGTGTCCGGGTTCAAGAAGGAAACTCGCAAGGATATCGCGCTCACAGTCAACAGCAGCACGCGTATCGACGTGCAAATGACGCCCGGCAATATTACGGAAACCGTGGAAGTCACGGGTGCGCCGCCGCTGCTGCAAACCGACCGTGCCGATACCGGCGCGCAGTTGGACGTAGTGCAGACGGCCTCTCTTCCCCTGGGCACCAACCGCAATTATCAGTCGCTGTTGAATTTGGTGCCTGGCACCACGCGGGCAAGTTTCCAGCATTCGCAATTCTTCAACGCTTCGAGCTCGCTGCAGACCCAAGTCAACGGGCAGATGCGGCAGGGGAACAGTTACCAGATCGAAGGTATCGACAATAATGAGCGCACGGGCCTGCTGCAGATCATAGTTCCGCCCCTGGAGGCGATTCAGGCCGTCGACGTTTCGACCAGCAACTACGAAGCGTCACTAGGCCGCGCCAGCGGCGCCAATACCAACGTAATTTTGAAATCGGGGACCAATGAATTCCACGGTGCAGGTTACGAGTTCCTGCGCAACAGCGGTTTGAACGCGCGCAATTTCTTCGACGTTTCGGTGGGACATCTGGCCTACAACTATTTCGGCGGCAACATCGGCGGGCCCATCAAGAAGAACAAGATCTTCATATTCGGCGATTTTCTGCGCACCACGGACCACGAAGCCAACACCAATCTGGGCACCATCCCGCCGAGCAGTTGGCGGGGCGGCAACCTGAGCTCTGGCCTGACTCTCGCCATACCGGTAGTGGTCTACGACCCATCAACCGGCAATCCGGACGGCACCAACCGCCTGCCGTTCGCCGGCAACATTATCCCCACCAGCCGGATCAGCCCGATCGCACAGAAGATTCTTAACCTGGTGCCGGCTCCGAACATGGGAGGGAGCGAAACCGCCCCGAGCAACAATTATTTCGCGCTGCTTCCCTACACCAAAGACACCAACTCTTTCGACGTCAAGGTGGACGACAGTGCCTCCGATAAGAGCCGTCTGAGCGCGCGTTTCAGCTACGGCCGCCCGGTGACCTTCCAGGCGCCCATCTTCGGCTTGGCCGGCGGCTGGGCAGGGGGCGGATTCCAAGGCACCAGCGTGCAGAAAACCTACAGCATGGGCATCAACTACAACCGCATCTTCTCGCCCACCTTGATCAGCGAATTCCGGGTGGGCGTGGCGCATTATCACAACGACGCGCTGAACAGCGATTACGGCACCACCGCCTCCAAAGATATCGGCATTCCGGGCGTCAATATCGACGACTGGACCAGCGGTCTGGCCAGCATCCACGTCAATGGCGGTTTCAGCACCCCGCTGGTCGGCTACGTCAGCAGCATCCCGTGGCACCGCGCCGAAGCCAACATCAGCGTTGTCAATAGCTGGACTAAGACGACGGGCAACCACACCATCAAGTGGGGGGTTGACTATCGGCGCCTGCGCGACGATCTGTTGCAGACGCAAACCATCAACCCGCGAGGCTTGTTCAACTTCGATACCGCGCAGACCTCGCTCAATCCAGGTGTCGGCGGCGTGGCCCCCAAGACCGGACTGGTCAACAATATGGCCAGCTTCCTGCTGGATCAGCCGTCTAGCGGCGGACGCGATATCGCGGCCTACTACCCGGCGCTGCGCGGCCACCAGTTTTTTGCTTTCGCGCAGGACAAGTGGCAGGTATCCAGCAAACTGACCCTCGATTTCGGGCTCCGCTGGGAGTTCTACCCGCCGCCCACGCCGAGGTTTGCCGGCGGTTTCTCCAACTACAACCCGGCGAACAACACTTTGGTGCTAGCCGGCATTGGCGACAACCCCATGAATATGGGAATGCAGAAGAACTGGAAATATTTTGCGCCCCGCCTGGGAATCTCCTACCGCGTGAACAATGCCACGGTGATCCGCGCCGGCTTCGGTGTCAGCTACACGCCGTTCCCGGACAACAGCTACGCCTACAACTTCCCGGTGAAGCAGAACAACCAGTACTCCACCGGCGCTAGCAGCTTCGCCCCCGGCGTCACCCCCAATGGCGTATTCTCCATGGCCAGCGGCTTCCCGGCGCCCCAGTTGGCCGTGATTCCCACCAACGGAATCATCAACAACCCGTCGCTGACACAGAGCAACAACGTGATTCCGTTGAACTATAAGAACCCGAACGTGCAATCGTGGAATTTCTCCATTCAGCGCTCACTCCCGCTGCACTTCACGCTGGACGTGGCCTACGTTGGCAACCACGGGGTGCGCAGCTCCGCCGCCTACAACCTGAACGTGCCCAACAGCGCGGACCAGATGGGCATTGGCGTGAACGGCCGTCCTCTCTATCAGCAGTTCAAGCGCACCGCCGACACTATGCTCTACTTCGCCGGCTACTCCTCCATGTACAACGGCCTGCAAGTGAAATTGAACCGGCGTTTCCACAACGGCCTGGCGATCACCACAGCCTATACGATGGCTCGCGGCATGGCCTTCCAGACGGGCGACGATGGCACAATCTGGAACTACATCAACCCTCGCCGCAGCTACGCGCGGACGGATTTCGATCGCCATCAGACGTTCGTGCAAAGCTACGTCTACGATCTGCCGTTCGGAGTCGGACGCAAGTGGCTCAATCGTGGAATGGCGGCCAAAATCATCGGTGGCTGGCAGATCAACAGCATCCTCACGCTTATGACTGGCTTGCCCATGACCTTTGGGGCCAGCGGTAGCTCGCTCAACACGCCGGGCGCCTCTCAGACGGCAGACCAGGTGGCCGACGTCACCAAACTGTACGGCATCAATACCCTGGCCAAAGGCGGAAGTCCCTGGTTTTCGCAGGCCAGCTTTGTACAGCCCACCGGTGTGCGCTTCGGAAGTTCGGGACGGAATACATTATCCGGGCCTAACTTCTTCAACGCGGACCTCTCCCTCTTCAAGATCTTCAACTTCACGGAAAAGATCAAGATGGAACTCCGCGGTGAGTCTTTCAGCGTCACCAACACGCCGCAGTTCCAGCGGCCGAACACCGACGTCTCGAACTCCAACTACGGATACATCACCGGAGTGGACGGCGGCGGGCGCGGTATGCAGTTGGGCGCGAAAATCAGCTTCTAGCTGACGGGGTTCCTAAGCACACCCGCGTGATCGAGTTCCACCTCGATGACATCGCCGGGCGACATCCTTCGGGTGTTGCCCGGCGTTCCTGTATAGACCAGGTCTCCCGGTAGCAGAGTCACCCACCCGCTGATCCAACTCAGTACGGCCGCGATATCGAAAATCAAATCGCTGGTGTACTGCTTCTGAATCGTCTCCCCATTCATGCGCGTCTGAAGCAGCAGGTTGCCGTAATCGACGCCGCTGACGATTGCCGGACCGAGGGGTGCGAAGGTGTCCGAACCCTTGGCGCGCCACCATTGAAGATCCTTCTTGTCGCCGTTCTGCCAGGCGCGCTCGCTGACATCGTTGCCGCAGGTGACGCCGAACACGGCGTCGCCGGCTTCGGTTTCGGACGCATGGCGCAGGCGCTTGCCGACCACCACCACCATCTCGCCTTCCGAATGCACGTCGGTGGCGTCGCGCGGGATGACGATCGGGTCTTGGGGATTTTGCAGCGCGCTCACGGGCTTGTAGAACATCTCAGGGTGCGCGGGCGCAGGGCGCGTGCCCAGATGGCTCCGGTAGTTCAGCCCCACGGCGAGGATCTTGCCCGGCTCGCAGGGGTACAGCAACTTCACATCGGAGAGCTTGTGAGTGGCGCCAGTGGCGGCGTGCCCGTCAAACAGGCCCCCTTGGATCTGGTGGACGGTGTCGCCTTCCAGTGTGCCGTAGGAAACGCCGGAAGCGGTTTGGTAGCGGATGTATTTGGTCACGTCTAGCGATATTGTAACCGCTTGGGGGGGCAGGCACTTCCGCCTGCCAACCGGTCTTTCACAGCTTTCTAACGGCCGCGCGCTGTTGGGCGCAGCCGGGATATCCGAGCCGTGCGCGCAAGATGCCGAGAAAAATCTCCTGCAAGGGGAATTGGCAGGCGCTTTCGCCTGCTCCACCTCTGCAAAGCAAGCGCCTGCCGCCTTGTGCGGGGAGATGCTCAACCCAGGCGGACGATTTTCCGTTCCATCTCAGTTGGCGAGGCGAAGGCCAGTTTGAGGAGCGGCGGGGCAATCAGCGTGGTGGCCACTGACATGAAGACGATGGCGCCGTAGATGTGGTGACCGATGACACCCAGGTTGAGGCCGATCTGTGCCACCACCATCCCGACCTCGCCGCGCGGCACCATGCCGACGGCCACCCGGATGGCATCCGTACGCCCCATACGCAGGGCGCCGGCGCCGCAAGCCACGAACTTGGAAAGCACGGCGGCCACCACCAGCACGCCCGTTAGCGCCAACGTGCCGGCGCTGGCAAAAGCCGAGAGGTCGAAGTGCAGCCCGATGCCGACCAGAAAGAACGGCACCAGCAGTTCGGCGACTCCGTTGGTGAGGTCGGTGACCCTCCCCTCGGCGGTCTCCGACAAGGCCATGCCGGCGAGGAAGGCGCCGACGATGGCCGCCACGCCCGCAAAGACAGCGAGCACGGAAAGCGCAAACAACAGCGTCATGGCCAGAGCGAACTCGCTTTCCGCCAGACGCAAGTTGGCGTGCATGCGCGGCATGACTCGGCGCACCGTGCGCGTGCCGAAGCGCGCGACCAAGAACGTAAAGCCGAGAGCGAGGCCGGCGGTCAACCCGATGGAGAGATAGTTGACCGCGCCCTTGGCCAAACCGCTGACGAAGGCGAGCACGACAAGACCGAGCACGTCGTCGACCACGGCCGCTGTCAGGATGATGCGGCTCGCACGCTTGTCCAAGAGGCCGCGCGAGGCCAGCACTTGCGCCGTAATTCCTACGCTGGTGGCGACCATCGCCGCGCCCGTGAAGATGCTTTCCAGCCGCGGTTCGCCCCAGAGCGCGCAGATTCCCCACCCCGCGAAGAAAGGCGCAATGACCCCGGCGACCGCCACCAGCAACGCAGTGCCGCCGACCTTCATCAACTCCGACGCCTTGACTTCCAGTCCGACGCGGAAGAGCAGAAACATGACACCAAGGTCGGCGAGGGTCCGCAGGAATTCGCTGGGCGCCAACCAGCCAAGCACCTGCGGGCCAATCAGGACCCCGGCGAGAATCTCTCCCACGATGCCCGGTTGACCGAGGCGCTCGAAGATTTCCGCCAGAAGTTTGGCCGCCACGAAGACCAGGAGCATGGCGAGCGGAATCTGGGCAGCCGAAGGCATGAATCCATTATGGACCGGCGTCCGAGATTTGCTCGGATGCACAAGGCGGAGCCTTCTGCGCCTACTGCACCGGCGCCCGGATGGGCGCGGCGAACAAGGGAGTGGATGTGGGCTGGTCGGCGCCCGCCTCATTCTCCAGCGTGACGGCCACGGCATCGGTATTCGCCATCGTGCCGCGCTGCATATGCATCGCTGTGCCATCCGGCGCCGATTGGAACATGCCGGCGGCTTTCGCCTTGCCGTCCTTGACGATCCACATCTCGTAAGCTTTACCCGGCGGCGCCGGCGGTAGACGGCCTGCAATCAGCAGGAGGCCGTGCGACGGGCTGACGTATACCTTGCCCTTGGTATTCGAGTGTCCTTCGGTAAACGGGGTGACGGTGGTGTCGGCGCCAGTGAGGATGGCGAACGCCTGGTTGACCCTGGTGAGTTCGACGGTCTGCCGGCTATTCTGCTGGCGGACGCGCGCCAGTTCGTTCGCCAGGTCGCGCTCGCGGCCGCCGAAGTACACCGCGACGAAGAGCGCCAGGGCCAGCGCCAGAGCCAGGACGAGAGTCCAAACGAAGCGGCGTCGCTCCACCCCGGCACCGGTTGCCGTGCCTCCCATGAGCGCGACCACTTCGCGCGCCCGCTTGATCCCTTGCGTACAGACCTCGCATTGGCGGTTCAGGTGCGCGCGGATTTCGCTGCGCTGGGGTTCTTCAGCCACCCCGACGGCGTAGAGCTCGTAATGGTCGCGCAGTTCGTTGCAGTTCATGCCGGCACCACCGCCTCCGGTTCGGAGCACAGATTTCTGCGCGCTTTCCACGCGCGTCTCATTGTATATTCGGAGCGCGGACGCAATCAAGACTCGGCGCGCGGAGATTTCTTCGCGCCGTGAGGCGACGCATGCAACGCGAAAGAGATCGAAACTTGGGCTCTATGCATTTTTTTCTTGACTTTATTTCCGATGCACCTTATATATGAATCACATTGCGATTTTCGAATCGCAAAATTTGATGTTAGGGAGAATCAATCGTATGAAGAGCGCAACCAAGAAAGCCGCCCCGAAGAAAAAGGCTGCTCCGAAGAAAAAGAAGTAGTCTGGGCGTCGCCCTGAAGAAGGGCTGCAAACAGGTTATGACTACAAGGCCCCGGTTTCCGGGGCCTTTTTCATTATTTAAGGCTTTTCTTTCCGGTTCTCTCCACCATCTCCCCCTTCGATTTTCCTCTGCAACAGAACCCGGAACGTCTCTCCCATTCCGAAGAGCAGCGTCTTGAGCTGCATGCGGCGGCGCAATTCCTCCGCCGCGCCACCAGCGCCCAGCGCCGCCGCGAACCCGTCCGGTTCTCCGGCAGTCAGCAGCGTCTGTGCCAGCGTCTCGAAGCGCTCGGTGGCGAGGCCGCACGCCGAGCCGCTCTCCAGAAGCGCGGTGAAGTTCACGTGCGCCGTGATGTCGCGCAACCCGGCATCGGCGAGCACGTCCTCGCGCGCGGTATGCCGCCGGTATCCCATCAGCGTGCCCGCCGGGAACCGCACGCTCTCGGCGCGCGTGAACCCGTAATCGACGGTGAGCACGTATCCTTCGGTTAGCGCCGCGGCCATGCGCTGGAGCCACGCCAGCGCTTCCAGGTTCACCTCGTACCAGCGGCCTTCCTCCGGTGGCGGGTAGTAGCGGCGCAGGTATTCGTCGGCCGTTGCTCCAACGATTTCGCTGGTGTGCCATTGAAACGCGTCCTGGGCGAGCGCCACCCGCTGCTGGTGGAAAGCGCCGTTCCGGTACACCGCGGCATCCACGGGAAGCGCGTCGAAGAACTCGTTGCAGAAAACAACACCGGTAAAGCTTTCGGGCATCGCACCGGAGTCGATATCCACCGGCACGTAGTTCCACTCGGCGAATGCCTCCGCCATCTCGCGCCGCCCCGCTCCCACCTCGACCACCGTAAACTCGCGCGGAGAGCCCAACTGGCGGTAGAGATGGCGAATCCGCTGCGCCATCAGAATGCCGAAGACCGGCTGGATCTGTTCGGCCGTGAAAAAATCGCCGTGCTTGCCGAACGGATCCCGCGCGCGCCGGTAGTAGCCGTGTTCGGGATGGTAGAGGGCCACCTCCATGAAGCGCCGGAACGGAATCGGACCGTTGCGCCGGATCTCCGCCGCCAGAAGTTCGCCGGCTGGCGTCATGGGCGCTGCTCCCGGTTCTGCGGCGTCTGGACGAACATCTCCACCAGATAATCGTGCATGCAATCGTAGAGGTAGCGCTGGAAGGTCCAGGCAAACTGCGAGTGCTCGATGTCGCGGGCGTGGATGGGCGCGTAGTAGGTATGCAGTCCCAGCCGGCCATCCTTGAGTGCGATCACCAGTTCGACCGCTCCGTTCCGCTCGCGCGCCGAGAAGAGGAGCAGCGCATGTTCGTAGCGGCGGGTTTCCGCCAGCACCTTTTCCAGAGGGGTCACGGACTTATGCTAGCGTGAAAAACGATGGCGTTGCCGCACACTGTCCGCGTGAAGCTCAGCTCCGAAGCCGCCGAGTCCATTTCCATCACGTCCGTGGTGGTGCAGGAAATGCCGGTTGGCGAGCTGGTGGAGTA
>JANYJN010000362.1 GCA_025358475.1 Candidatus Solibacter sp. | reverse complement strand
CACGCGAAAGCGTTCGCCCTTGTGGTTGCCCAGCAACTGGTGCAAGCGGGTGATCGCCGTGTGGTGAAATACCAGTTCGTCGCTGATGCGCAGCAGGCGTTTCTGGCGCAGCAGAATCTGTAGTAAAGAGCGTGCGCGCGCTGCCTCCACGCCGGACCCGGCGAGCACCTCTGCCATCGCCGGCACTGCCAGCCCCGCGTCTTCGAAGGCCCGCTCGATTTTGCCGCGCGCCTGCTCCTCGTCTTCGGTGAGCACCAGTTTGTGGCCGAGCGAGCGCACCAGTTCGCCCTCGGCCACCGTCTCTTTCAACTCCGCCAGCAGCGCGTCCAGGACGAAGACGGGTGCGCCGCCGCGCAGTTCCTGGCGCGCGATGCCGGGAAGCAGCGGAGCCCGCTGGTGAAACTCGCGCACCGTGCGGACGATGCGCGCGCGCTCCGCCTGCATCCACGCGCGGTCCACGTACCATGGCTCCGGCTGGGCGATGGCGGCCAGGGGAGCTTGGGCCGCCGCCGACGCGATCTCACCCTCGCTGAGTCCGGTACGCGCCACCAGGTCCGCCATGCCCATGCCGAACGGGGCTTCGCGCACCAGCAGCGCGATCCGCGCGGCGGCATCCCCGGCGCTCAGGATTTCCAGGCGCGCCTTCACATCGTCACCCTTCTGATGCCGACGGGCGCCGGTGTCAACGAATGTGTCCACCACCGTGCCACCGCCGATGGTCATCACCGGCGAGAACATACGGATGATGAAGCCATCGCCGGGCAACAGGAGCGCCGCCCGCCGCAAGATCAGCCGTACGTACGCCGTGCTGCCCGGCCGCATCGCCGCGGTGCCTTCCAGCAGCCGCGCCTCGGCCTCGATTTCCGCCGTCCCGGAATGAAAGTGCACCGGGGCGCGATGCTTCAGGGGCTTCGCCGACGGCAGCAGTTGGAGACGGCAATCGATCTGCTTGACGGCGTGGAACCGGCCGGGCTCGCTCAGCACATCGCCTCGGGCCAGATCGGCCGGCTCGATATCGGCCAGGTTGAGCGCGGTGCGTTGCCCGGCCAGCGCGCGGCCGGCCGTGCTGCCGTGCACCTGCACGCCGCGCACGCGCAGGCGCCGCCCGGCGGGGTAAACTTCCACTTCCTGCTCCTTGGCCACGAATCCGGAAATCAGCGTGCCGGTGGTCACGGTGCCGAAGCCTTTCACGGAAAACACGCGGTCGATGGGCAGGCGGAAATGTCCCGCCGCGTTCTTCTCGCCGACGGTCGCCGCCACGCGCTCCAGTTCGCGCCGCAGGTCGTGCAACCCCGCGCCGGTGACGGAACTCACCGGCACTATGGGCGCGCCTTCCAGGAAGGAGCCCGCCACCAGTTCCTCCACTTCGAGGCGAACCAGTCCCAAAATGTCGTCATCCACCAGGTCCGCCTTGGTCAGGGCGACGATCCCGCGGCGAATGCCCAGCAGGCGGCAGATGTCGAAATGCTCGCGGGTTTGCGGCTTGATGGATTCGTCGGCGGCGATGACGAAGAGCAGCAAATCGATTCCGCCCACGCCCGCCAGCATGTTTTTGATGAAGCGTTCGTGGCCGGGGACATCGACGAATCCGAGGCGCAAAGCCGGGGTCAGTTGAAGGTGTGCGAAGCCCAGATCGATGGTGATGCCGCGGCGCTTTTCCTCCTCCAACCGGTCGGCGTCGATCCCCGTCAGCGCCTTCACCAGGGCCGTCTTGCCGTGATCGATGTGTCCCGCCGTCCCGACGATGATGTTCTTCATGGGCTTGTTACAGTGTAGGAGTGCTGCCCTGGCTTCTGCTAGCCCTGCTTACGGGCTCGCTGGTCTACTGCGTCCTCACCATCGTCGCCGCCGTGCGTTACCGCGGCGTGCGCCCCCCGCCATTGCGCGCCACATTGACCAATGCCGCGCCCATCAGCATTCTCAAACCGCTGGCCGGAATCGACGACGGCCTGGAAAAGAATCTGCGGACGTTTTTCGAACAGGAGTACCCGGATTTCGAAATTCTCTTCGCCGTGCGCACCCGGGACGACCCGGCGATTGCCGTGGTGGAGCGCCTGCGCGCGCGCTACCCGAGCGTGCCTTCGCGGCTGATGGTGACCGGCGAGCCGCCATATCCCAACGCCAAAGTCTACAGCCTGGATTGTATGCTCGGGGCGGCGCGGCACGATCTGCTGGTCATGTCGGATAGCGACATACGCGTGACGCCGGATATGCTGGCCGTGATCGCCGCCGAATTTCAGGACGCGAAGCTGGGCTTGGCGACGTGTCCGTACCGCGCCGTGCCGGGGCGCAGCTTCTGGAACACGCTGGAGGCGGTCGGGTTGAATACGGAATTCATCGGCGGCGTGCTGGTGGCGCGCATGCTTGACGGCATGAAGTTCGCGCTGGGGCCGACCATCGCGGCGCGGCGCGCCACGCTGACGGCGATCGGCGGATTCGACGCGGTGAAGGATTTTCTGGCCGAGGATTTCGTGATGGGCAATTTGGCCGCGGCGCGCGGCGACGGCGTGATTCTCTCCTCCTACGTGATTGAGCACCATATCGGCGCGCAGTCCCTGGCGGCCAACCTGCGGCACCGCCTGCGCTGGAACCGCAGCACGCGCCGGTCGCGCCCCGCGGGCTACGTGGGACAGCTTTTTATTAACCCGCTGCCGCTGGCGCTCTTGCTGTGGGCGGTGAAGCCGGAGTGGTGGCCGGCCGTGGCCGCGGCGGTCCTGCTGCGCGCCGCCGCCGGATGGGCCACCGCGGGCTACGTGCTGCGCGACCGGCTGACGGCGCGCCTCTTCTATCTGGTTCCGCTACAGGACCTGTTGAGCTTCGCCATCTGGCTGGCGGGCTTCTTCGGCAATACCATCTTGTGGCGCGGCAGGAAGTATTGCCTGCGGGCGGACGGAAGGTTCGAGCTGGCGCCGTGAAATTGCGCCCACGTCCCACGCTCGCAAAGCACGTATGCTTTTCGGCAGCACAATTTGGCGAATGCGGCAAACGGCGGCATGCGCGCGCACCGGCTATCGGGCGCGCGGGCAATCAAGATATCATCGGTTTCGATGTTATCTCTTAAAGCGCGGGCCGCAACGTTCGCCCGGTCTCCCTTGCCGGGTTTGGGCGCGATCACCGCGCTGGCGGTGCTGGTACACGGCTATCACCTGGGCGTGGACGACGCTGCCATCTACGTGCCGGCGATCAAGCGCGTGGCGGACCCGGCGCTGTACCCTTTCGGCGCCGGGTTCTTCATGTCGCACGCGCACCTTTCGTTCTTTCCGGAGCTGATCGGGGGTTCCGCGCGGGTGAGCCATTTGCCCATCGATGCGGTGATCTTCGCCTGGCACGTCGCGGGCGTTTTTCTACTACTGGCGGCGGCATGGCGGCTGCTGGGTTGCTGCTTTGAGAGCGCCTCGGCCCGGTGGTGCGGCGTGGCCCTTCTGGCGGCCACCCTCAGTGTGCCGGTGTGCGGTACCGGGTTGGTCATCATGGACCCGTACCTGACGGCGCGATCGCTCTCCACCCCGGCGACGCTCTTTGCGATTGCCTGCTACTTATCGAACCGGCCGCGGTGGGCGTTGGTGTGGCTGGTGGTGACGGCGGCCCTGCATCCGCAGATGGCCGTCTACGGCTTGTTGTTCCTCGGCGGCATGGAGCTCTGGCGGCGGCGCGCGCTGCGGGAAGTCGCCCGCCCGGTATGTGTGGCGATGATCGGCCTGCCGTTTTTCGACTTCTCACCGGTGACGGGACCGGCGCGCGAATGCCTGTTGTCGCGGACATTCTTTTTCGCATCGGCGTGGGCCTGGTACGAATGGATCGGGGTGTTCGCGCCACTGGCGTTGTTGTGGTGGTTCTCCAAGGCGAATCTCCGGCACACGCGGCCCGCGTTTCGACGGCTGGCGGGCGGCCTGGTTCCGTTTGGGTTGATGTTTACCGCCGCCTTCCTGACGCTCGGGATCCCGGCGCTGGAGGGCTACACCCGCCTGCAACCAATGAGAAGTTTTCACTTACTGTATGTCATCTTCTTCGCGCTGCTGGGCGGGCTGGTGGGAGAGTACGGAATCAAGACAAGAGTATGGCGGTGGGCGGCGTTGTTTGTTCCACTCGCGGCGGGTATGGTGCTCTTGCAGGAGAGTACGTTTCCGGCAAGCCAGCACGTGGAGTGGCCAGGCTCGAACCCAGGAAGCAGTAACGGCAACCCCTGGATGTTGGCATTCCTGTGGATCCGGTATCACACGC
>JANYJN010000325.1 GCA_025358475.1 Candidatus Solibacter sp. | reverse complement strand
GCGAGTTCAGCTTGGGATTCGGCGGCAAAGGCGCGAACCAGGCGGTGGCGGCGCGGTTGTGTGGCGCGGAAGTGGCGATGGTGGCGCGGGTGGGCGACGACCTGTTCGGGCCGGCGAACATCGCGAACTTCGCGGCGCGCGGGATAGACACCAGCCGCGTGCTGGTGACGCCCGGGGTATCGAGCGGGGTGGCGCCGATTTTCGTGGAGAGCTCGGGGCAGAATCGGATTTGGGTGGTGAAGGGCGCCAACGACCGGCTTTCGCCCGCCGATGTGGATGCGGCGGCCAGCGTGCTGGAAGGCGCGGACTTCCTGGTGATGCAGTTGGAAGTGCCTATCGAGACGGTGTACTACGCACTGCGCTTTGCGCGCGAACACGGGATTCGCTCAATTCTGAATCCGGCGCCGGGGCAGGCGCTGGATCTGGCCCAGGTGGCCCATGCCGACTACGTGATTCCCAACGAGACGGAAGCGGAAGCGCTCGGCGGGATGCCGGTACACAATCCGGACGATGCGCGGGCGTGCGCGCAAAAGCTGCTGGACGGCGGCGTGCGGCGCGTGATCGTGACCCTGGGGGCGAATGGTGCGCTGTGCGCCGGTCCGGAAGGGATGACACACGTGCCGGCGTTCGCGGTGCGACCGGTGGACACCACCGGGGCGGGCGATGCGTTCATCGGCAGCCTGGCATGTTTTCTGGCGGAGGGCATGGCGGAAATGGAGGCGATTGCGAGCGCCAATCTGTACGCGGCGCTTTCTACGCTGGGGGCGGGGACGCAGAAATCCTTCGTGACGCGGGAGCGGTTCGACGCGGAGTGGGCGGCGCGCGGCGCGTAGACCGGCGCGGCTACGCCTAATGCCAGGTACTTTGCCGGAACTGGTGGGCGGACCCCCTGTGGGGACGGACGCCCTCGTTCCGCGGCCGGAATAATGGGGTCAGCGGCTGGCAGGGTGCGGGCAGGCCGACGAGGGCGTCGCCGCGGACCGGGGGTCCGCCCCACCATCAACGCGGACTGTTCGTTGCGGCTAGGCTTGTAAGGCTAGACGGAGTTCGTCTTCGACCTCGTAGACCTTGTCTTCGTAGGGACGGGTGGTGGCGCCGCCGGCCTTGGCGTCTTCGAGTTTCTTTTTGGCTGTGGCGAGACGCTTCTGGAGCGCGGCCAGCTTGGGATTGGGCTTGGCGGCGGCGGGCGGCTCGGGTTTGGCTTTGCCGACCGGTTTTTTGGCTTTCGGCTTGGCGGAGGCCTTGTAGCGGAAGGCGGTGACGGCGGGCGGCGGCTTCAGGACGGCGCCGAAATCCGCGCGGTACTCTTCGCCGATATGCACGGCTTCGAGGAGGAGATCGCGAAAACGGGTCTCCATGGCTTGTTTCGCCTGAACGCGCAGGTCTTCGCCCTGCTGTTTCCACTTCTGATATTCGTTGATGATGTCGGGCATGAGGAAATCCGTACATATGATAGCTGGTAGACAGGGGGTTGTCGCGGAGGGAGTTGGCTGCTCTCCGCGTCTCATAGTTCCGCGGCCCCCCTTGCACCTGACCGCGGGATTCGCCATAATACGGCAGAGATTCACTTTGGTTAGTATGCTTCCTCACCGACTGGAGATCTTGGCGTGCGAAATTCCCTGGTAACCGCCCTTGTTGCGTGTGCCGATCCACCGCTCAAATCGGAGGCCCGCCGCTTCCTGGCAGGCCTGTCTTCGGACGAACTTCTATTTATCGCCGAGTTTCTGGGCTGGTGTGTATTGGAATCGCAGGTACCTTGCGCGTGCAATCGGGCGGAACTGGCGGAACGGATCGCGCGTTTTCAACAGGCGCGGGCGGACCGGGAGAAGAAGTGGTCCACCGACCAGGCACACAAGATGATTGTGCTGCTGGAATACCTGTGCCGTTCGGGAGTTCAGGAACGCGGGATGGCGGCGGGCGCCGGTAGGGCCAGCGTCAACTGAACGCGCGCTGGGCAGAATCGCCGGGCTATTGGACGATGCCGCCCTCGGCGTGGGGTTCCAGTTTAATCTCCCCAAAGGCGGATTCGTACTGGGTAACGTTCTGCTGGAGGATGTTGAGCAGCGCCTTGGCCTGCTGGGGGCTGAGGTAGACGCCCTGAAAATTGTGGATGGCCACGTTGTCGGCGGCAGTCTGGTTGACCCGGCCGAACATGAGGAAAAAATCCCACAGATTCACGCGGATCTGAACGCTGTTGGCGTAATTCTCCCGGTACTCGGAGGTATTGATCAGTTGAATCTTGGGCGAGGGCGGCTGCGTCATAATCTCCAGCGTATCACTGGCAATGGCTGGCGGACGGTCGGGTACGGTTTAGAAATCTTTACGAAAATTTCGACAACCAGTGGTCACCTAATTGCGTCGGATGAGTTGAGGAGGAGAGCGAAATGAAAATTTTACCCGAAAATCACATCCTCGGCTTGGCGCACTGCCCGATCTGCACGCACACCGTACAAGCGGAGATCGATCTTAAGGGGAAATATGCCAGGGTTGCGGCTGGGCAGAAGTGCACCCGCTGTGAGTCTTCCCTGGAAGTGGCGGCGGTAATACAAATTCCGGAAGCGGCATAGTACTCTAACACCGAAGGTTAAGTTGTCCGCTGACGTGCTTTCTGTCATAGTGAAAGGTAGAATTGGGGAGCCGATGAAACGTAAAATCCACGCCAAACTTGAACCAGTAGTTCCCGCGGACCTGCTGGAACAGGCGAAGAAGTCCGTCTCGCCAGACCGTCTCAAGACGGCTGAGAAGTGCTTGGTGTGCGGCGCGGAGACAACCGTTCTTTCGGCCGGGGAGCCGCTTTGCTGGGTGTGCCGCAGGCTGAAAATCAGCGCGTGGCGCGAGATCGAACAGCAAATGCCCATGCAGGAATAGGGTCTACGAGTTCGCTTCAATCGATTCTGCTACGTCTTCCCATTCAATCATGAGCGATTCAAGGTCCGCGCGGCGGGCTGCGAGTAGTTCTGTAACCCGTATAGTCTCTTCCACATTCACAAAGTTGCCGAGGGCGGTTTCGTAGTCGGCGATCTCCACTTCGAGGCGCGTGACTTCGTCTTCAATGGCGCTGTGGCGCTCTTTCATCTGGCGGAGTTTGATGGGGTTGAGGCGGGTGGCGGCGGCTTTGCCGGGCTCTGAAGGCGACGGGGTGCCGGCCGGGGCTGCGTCGGGAGCCGTAGAGGCCGGGGAATCGGCGGGCTGGTGCTGGGCGGAGCCACCGCCCTGCTTGCGCCAGAGGTAGTCCTCGTAGTTGCCGGGGTAAACGCGGACCCTGGCGTTCTCCACTTCGACTACGCGGGTGGCCAGTTTGTCGATAAAGTAGCGGTCGTGGGAAACGAACACGACGGTACCGTGATACTCCTGTAAGGCGGTCAGCAGGACATCCTTGGCGCGCATGTCCAGGTGGTTGGTGGGCTCGTCGAGCAGCATGAAGTTGGACGGCACCATGAGCATGCGGGCCAGCGCGTAGCGGTTGCGTTCGCCGCCGGAAAGCACGCCGATGGGCTTGAAGACGTCGTCTTCGGAGAAAAGGAAGCAACCGAGGATGCCGCGCAATTCGGTATTGGTGGCGCGCGGAGCGACGGTGGCCAGATCGTCGATCATACGCGCGTTCTGGTCGAGTTCCTTGTATTGGTCTTGGGCGAAATAGTCGGGCTGGGCGTTGTGACCGAGGATATATTCACCGGAGGTGACGGGCTCGGCGCCAGCGAGAATCTTGATCATGGTGGACTTGCCGGCGCCATTGATACCCACCAGGGAGAGGCGGTCGCCGCGCTCGACGATGAGGTCGCCCCCGGAAAAGACGACGTGATCGCCGTAGGCTTTGGAGACCTTCTTGAACTCGGCGACGATGCGGCCGCTCGGTTTGGGCTGCGGGAAGCTGAAATGGATGGACTTCTCTCCGGGCGGAATTTCGATCCGCTCGATTTTCTCCAATTCCTTAATGCGGCTCTGCACCTGCTTGGCCTTGGTGGCCTGGGCGCGGAAGCGGTTGATGAAGGTTTCCAGTTGTTGCACGCGGTCCTGCTGGTGGGCGTACGCGGCGTGAAGCTGGGTGCGCCGCTCTTCCTTGAGCACCTCATAGCGGGAATAGCCGCCGGTGTAAATGTGGAGGCTTTTGTTCCAAAGCTCGACGATTTTGCGCACGGTTACGTCGAGGAAGTAGCGGTCGTGGGAAACCAACACGTAGGCGTAGGGGTAGGTGGCCAGGTACTCTTCCAGCCAGTTGCGGGC